>JBGUME010000221.1:0-4392 GCA_045116695.1 Anaerovoracaceae bacterium
CCCTCTCGATGTCCTGCTCATCATCGGTCAGGAATGTGTAGGTATCTCCGTTACGCGCGACATAGTTCTCGCGAACGAGTCTATCCAGGGAATCCTGGATCTGCTTGCGCATGTTGATCTTATCTGCGCGGATGTCATCGACCATAAGAGTGGTGATGTTATCAAGATTGGCCTTGATATCATCAATGTATCGGATCAGGTACAGCAGCTTAAGTACGTCAACATCGTACTGTTCGATGCCATCATGATTATCTGCAGCTGTCTGGCAACGGTCGATAACACGGCGGATCACACTGTCAAGGGATGTATGTACCGGGTTATAGAACAGGCTGAACGGCACAAGCGCGTGCTCGTCCTTGTTTTCTATTGCCTGAGCCGCTTCCTGGAATCCGGAAAGCATGGATCTTTCTCCCATCGACTGGTGCTTTCCTGCATAGCCGTGTTTGCGGATCTGAGAGAATACATTCTGCATCAATCTGAACTGATACGGTACAAAAGGATATGTTTCTTCAAACTCAAACTCGTTTGAATAGCCTTTCAGATCCAATACTGAATTATTAAACGTGAACAGGTTTTTCATTACCGCGCTGTTCTCACCGTAAATCATCTTCAGCATATCTGAAGCAGTGTCAGTCTTTACAAGCAGACGTTTTTTAATGACTTCATCAACAGAGGATGATGTCAAGCTGAGCCTGGTATCAAACCTGCCCTGGATCTTAGAGAAGTCATCGCCTCTGATCTTGGTGATCGAATCCAGCGCCTCCTGGCTGGTAACCATTACCCATACGCGGCCATTGCATTTCGAACCTATTTCCTCGACTATAGTCTGCAGGTTAAGCATAAGGCTGCCATCAGATCCTATGTACTGTCCTACTTCGTCTATCATGAAAAGCAGCCTGAAGTCTTTTTCTTTGCTGTCAATGTATTCTTTGATCTCTTTTACGAGCTGTTCGATCGACATGTCCGCGGTCTCTGTCCCATTGAACCAGTTCCTTGCGGCCGTCTCGCTCATGTCGAGAGTTTCCGTGAGTACTGCAACAATATCATCCTCGAAGAAAGCAAACGCGTTTCTTGCTTCTTCCCAATCAGCCCCATTGATCTCTTTGAATTTTGCACGGAAGATATCGGTCTTGCCGGACTTTTCGATGAACTGCTCAAGTCTTGCCACCTTAAGATCGTCGCCATAGAAACCACGGTATTCATAAAAGACCTTTGCGAAAACTCTCAGGATCGCAGTCTTGTCTTTGTTGATAGGGCTCTTTGCGTCGATATTGAAAAGAATAGTATCAGTCGGTACCTTTGCGCATCTCTCGAGCTGGGCAAACATCATCGGGTCGTCAAACTTATCCGCAAAGTAGTCAACAGCATGCTTGCCGGCAACCATGTCATTTGAGAGAAGATATGAAAGCATTTTCAGGAAGTGAGACTTTCCGCTTCCAAAGAATCCGGATATCCAGACACCGATCTTGTTTGTAGGTACTCCGATTGATTTTTCATAGTTAGTCAGGAAGGTGTTGAAATGCCTTCGGAGTTCCTTTGTAACGACATATTCTTCCAATTCTTGCTTGATAACATTTTCGTCATCCTGCATTACCTGTATAACGCCGTTGATTTGACGATCAATATTATCCTTGTATATCTGCTGAAGCTTCATCTTTTATTCCTCCCGATCAGAGCAAATTAAATGCTCTGTAATAATAGCCATCCAGAAACCTGCCAAATAAGCTCAGATCCTGACCATTGAAAGTCCCCGGATAGAGCATTAGAACCGGTATATCTGAAAAAATGTGTTGTATGTTATCAAGTATGTTGTGGGACCTCATAAACGGATATACCTTACCCACTCCGGTTATCAGCAGGACGTCGCCGTGATTATGCGGTTCATACTTCATTTTCTCTACGAATGCTTCCGGTGTAGCCACCTTTTGAAGCTGTTCCTGAAGATAATTCCTGCCTTTTTTCTCTTCCATGGACGGAATGCTTTTGAGGATGTGTTTGTCCTCGCATATTTCAAGGAATATCTTATAGAGATCACACTCGATCAGATGATATGGAACATCCTTCCTCTCAGAGAGGTTTTTGAAGTATGCCCTCACTGTCATTTCATCTTTAGGGTCATAGCAGAAGACATGTATCCCTACTTCATTGGACAGTCCCTTGTTGGTCAGGAAAGCCTCTTCTGACAGTCTTGCTGAGACCTTTTTCAATTTGTCCATAGTACTTATTTGATCCATCAGGACTCTCCTTACCTAAAGCAATTAAAAGCCGGAAGAGCAGCGAGATCATTGTCCGCGCGTATTGCATCCTCCAGCTCGGGTTCTATCGAAATCATATTCAAATGTGTGGACTTGTAGGAGTCAAGATAGCCGCACTCGACCAGGCACTTTGTCAGGACTTGCTTGATCTTTTTTATAGTTCCGTCGCTCCAGGAAGCGACCGTATCATTCTGCTCCTGCAGTTGAAAAAAGAAAATATTAAGGTCTTTTCTTGAAAAGTCAAATTCCTGAGTTCTGAACTTCTCGCCAATCACCGTGGTCATGAAGTCCCAAACGATGCGATTGTATTTCATCATCGCATAGAGATTGATTTGCTTTGCCACTTCGGCCGAGGCGTTTGCAAGATGATAAACCAGGGTTTCTGAGTCCAGCGCATCTATTCTCTGGAAACAGGTTTTGGCGATAGATTCGGTCATCCTCTCCGTTGGGAATTGAAAGAGATTATCTTCGCATATTTTTTCAACGATCTCTTCGCGATCCAGACCCTGCTCTATCAGATTCGCAACTGTTCTAATCTCATAAAACAAGAACTGCTCTCTTGTCAGGCCTCCGTTATAATCACTTTTCATATATTAAAAATTCTCCTATTTTGATGGATATAAACCAAATTATTATACTACTTTTTTGCGCTCCTCATCAACTTGGCAGGCTGCTCCGAACTATTTGAATTTCCGTATTTTTACTCAATAATCATCTTCTCTGAATCATGCACTGTCTCTTAATTTTATTGACCCCTGATTTTTTAGATATTTCAAGTTTCAAATACTTATTTTTTGATTATTCCATACAAAAAAGAGACTGTCGAAATGCAAAGAATCAACAGCCTCCATATTTAATTATGCTTCATTTATTCTGCTTATTATGCTTTGTTTATCATGCTTCGTTATAAGTATTTGCCGGGCCTCTTATTTTGCTCTCTGCAGCTTTCGCATCGCAAGGCCTATCGACCATGTCACTACTGTCAGGACCACGTATATAAGAACTCCGACCGGGTAGCCCCAGTGGAAGAAGAAATACCAATCGTTGGATTCAGGCCACTCGCCGATCCCGTTGATCAAGATGTTTATAAGATAGCCTATGCCGTACAGAAGCGGAGGGATTATCACCAGATGGTTATCCTTGCGGGTGTACGGATAATCTGACAGGAAGATGACCTCAAGGATCGCAAGCAGAGGCGTCAGGAGATGCATTGGCAGATTGAATCCCGAAAACATCGACGGATAGCCATAGATAGGCCCCAGGAAAAACAGCACGGTCGCTATCGTAAGTCCTACTGAAGCGGCCGCGACATATTTGAATTTCTCTACAATATCGCTTGCCTTGCCGTCCTCACTTTTACCGGCGCTAACAAGCCACGCGACAGCAACTGCTCCCGCAAAGATGTTGGACTGCAGGGTAAAATACCTTAATGCCCCAAAGCCGTTCTGAAGCAGCGAACCGTTACCGAAAAAGAATACGCCAAGCCATGAACCGAAAGCCAGGATCACGATCAGTATATTCCAGTAGAACCTAAGGCCGCGCTTCATATCTTCCAAGCTCCGCGTCAGTAAACAAACATACCGAACTGGTCAAACTCTACATCTTCGGAATCCCTGTAAGGACCGCCATATGACATTATGAGAGCTACCACGACGTCGTAGAGATACCAGATCCCAAGTCCGCCGAATGTGAACAGCTTAAGAAATCCCAAGGCTATCTGCCCCCGTGCGAATCTGTCAGCACCGTAAAGTCCCATGAAAAATGACAGGAACCACGTATACAGGTGCTTGTTGAACCTTCTTGCTACTCTGCGGTTCTGATTGTAGCCCTGACCGAATCCGCGGCCATAACCTCTGTCATAGTCCTGGCCGTAACCCGGACCGTAGCTGCTGCGTCTGTAGCCCGGCTCGTAGTATTCCTCCACTACCGTCTCTTCAGTCACAGTCTCAACTTCAGGCTCAGGCGGGACAGTCTCGACTTCCCACTCCATATCGATACCTTTATTTACAGGTTCTGTCTCGACTTCTACGACCGGTTTTTCTGCGACCGCAGTCGGCGCCTCAGCCACAGCCTGCGCCCCCGCAGCGGCTTCAGCTTTCTCTTCTTTCGGTGCCTCAGCTACTGCTACTCCGCCTTC
>JBGUME010000222.1:0-7482 GCA_045116695.1 Anaerovoracaceae bacterium
TTCAATACTGTGTGTTTCACCGCGCACTCGCCGGGCCATTCCTGGCAGAACGTGTCCTGCGGCGCTTCGACGATAGGTGACAAGGGCATGATATACGCCGCAAAGGTGCTGGCCTGCGCCGCGTCCGAACTCTACGCTGACACTTCTATCATAGAAGCTGCCAAAGCCGAGTTCAAAAGCAGGCTCGCGGGAGATGAGTACGTATGTCCGATCCCGGAAGACGCAGTTCCGTACATAATCTGAATAAAGCGATACAGGACGATAAGCCGCGTATCTGAGGGCAAAGCAGCCCCCGGTACGCGGCTTTTTAACAGCCGTTAAGAAAGGCGCGGAGGTCTATGAAAGTTCATTAAGTTTTGGCGGTCCGGACAGTCGCTTCATCTATAATCACAGTGTATGAAAATGCGGGAATAGCCCGCAGAAAAAACCGGAGAAGGACGATAATGATAGTATTCAACAATGTTACCAAGAAATACGGCAGTAACGTCGGCCTGATAAACGCGAGCGTTCATATCAACAGCGGCGACTTCGTATTTCTGGTGGGACCGAGCGGCGCAGGCAAGACGACGTTCATCAGACTCATCCTCAAGGAGATAGAGCCGGACAGCGGCCGCATCATCCTTGCGGGAAAGGACATCACAAAGATCAGGAAGCGTGAAGTTCCGCAGATCAGACAGAAGATCGGCATGGTATTCCAGGACTTCAGGCTCCTTGAAAAGAAGACGGTCTATGAGAACGTTGCTTTCGCTATGGAGGTCCTCCACAAGAGCAAGAAAGAGATAAAGGAGAGAGTGCCTTATGTGCTCGATCTCGTAGGCATAGCCGACAAGGCCAAAAAGTATCCTGACGAACTGTCTGCCGGCGAGCAGCAGAGAGTAGGTATCGCAAGGGCGCTTGTCAACAAGCCGAGAGTACTCATCTGCGACGAGCCTACAGGAAACCTCGACCCTATAACGGCGATGGAAATCATGGGTCTCCTCGAACAGATCAATGTAAGAGGAACGACCGTACTGATGGTCACGCACGCCAAGGACATCGTAGACAAGATGAACAAGAGAGTCGTGGCGATTGATCACGGGCAGATAGTCCGCGATGAAGAGGGAAGCTACGGATTCGTCCAGCAGAAGGAAGAGGAAGAAGACCTGTACATACCGGGATTCACCACGTTCCTTGATCCAAACCAGCTGAGAGAGGCACAGGCAGAGTATAACAGCAGGAACGAGAGAAGAAGTACGATCGTTAACAATCAGCCTGCGGCATACGATGACAGCCTTATTGACACCTATCTGAACGGTGGGGAGGATGTCTATGAGTAGAGCAGGATACAGTTTGAATCAGGCTTTCTCCCAGATGGGGAGAAACAAAGGTATGTACTTCACGTCCATCCTTGCCATCACGGCGATGATGCTCATTCTCGGTTTGTTCTTCGTAGCATTCGTGAACGTGAATCTCTTTACCAGATCGATAGAAAAGGACTATAACGTCATTCAGATATACCTTGAGGACGGAAGCTCTGATGAGGTCACCGAAAAGGTCGGGCAGACGCTGCAGGCCACGGAAGGTGTGGAAAAAGTCGAATACGTCACAAAAGACCAGGCGCTCAAGACACTCAAGGACAGATGGGGCGATAACGGATATCTTCTGGAGAACCTCCCGGAAAACCCGCTGCCTAACTCATATACTGTCTATGTGAGCGATAAGGACGCGGCCAACAATGTTGCAAGCATGGCGCCGGACATCGAAGGCGTGAATGACGTCGTATACTACAGAGATACCATCGAAAAACTCGCGCAGGTATCGCGTTTCATAGAACTGGGATCCATCATAGCGATGGCCTTCCTGGTGATCGTATCGACAGTCATCGTTGCCAACACTATAAAACTCACTGTTTTCAACAGAGAGAAAGAAATAAGCATCATGAAATACCTCGGCGCGACCAACTGGTTCGTAAAAGCGCCGTTCATATGGGGAGGCGTGATAATCGGCATCCTGTCATCGGTAATAGCGACAGGACTGACGTATATTATTTATAAGAGAGTCGTGGGCATCATAGGCGGCGATATCCTGAGGATACTGTCGGTCAATCTTGTTCCGGCTGAACAGCTCACACTGACACTTCTTGCCAGCTTCCTCTGCCTCGGCATAGGCATCGGAGTCATTGGAAGCGCGATATCCATCAGGAAATTCCTCAACGTATAAAGACAGGGAAGAGAACGGATGAAAAATAAGAAAAGACTGAGTTTAATAATGATATTCGTCCTGATCGCGACTGTGTTCACGGCGGCATTTGCAATGTCATCCTTTGCCACGAGCCAGGAGGAATACGACGCGGCCCAGCAGGCTGCCAAGGAGGCAAAAGAGGCTACCGAGGCAAAGCGTGAGGAAGCCAAGGCCGCTGCCAAGAAGGCTGCGCAGGCGGTCGCTAACTTCGAAGAAGCGGAGAAAGAACTCGAGAACATAAGCGCCGAGATCGAAAACATAAAGGTCGAGATCAGCAACAAAGAGGCTGAGATCGAAGAGACCAAGGCGAAGATGGAGGCCAAGGAGAAAGAGATAGAGGAGCAGAACACGGCCCTCAACAACAGACTCACGGCCATGTACAAGAACGGCAACGCCGGCATGGTCGATGTCATCCTCAGCTCCGAGAGCGTCGAAGACCTGCTGTCCAACGTCGGCATGGTACAAAAGATACTTGAGAGCGATCAGGAACTCCTCAAAAAACTCCAGAAGGACTACGAGGAACTGAATCAGCTGAAAGAAGAACTTGAAGTTCAGGAGGCGGCTCTGGTCGACCAGCAGATCTCCCTTGAGGCCAAGGAAATAGAGACTGAGGAACTCAAGAAGAATTATCAGAAAGAAGCCGATGAGATGCACGCCGTGCAGGCTCAGAAGGAAGCTGAAGCTGCGGAGATGGCAGCGGATGCTCTGCAGAAGCAGCTCGCAGCCGAGCAGATGATAGTCGATGCCGGCGGACAGATCGACATGGCTCCGGGCGAATACGCCTGGCCGACACAGTCCAACTGGATACTCACCGACAAATACGGATGGAGGATATGTCCGTTCCACGGTAAGGAATTCCACAACGGACTCGATCTCGCTCTCACCAGCGGAACCAAGGGATCGCCTGTCTATGCGATAGCCGATGGATATATCACCAGAGCGTCATGGTACGGCGGATACGGCAACTGCATCCAGTATGCTGTAGGTAACGGATACAGCGTGCTCTGCGGACATCTGAGCGGATTCAACTGCTCAGCGGGCCAGTACGTCACCAAGGGAAGCGTCATCGGATACATCGGAAGCACGGGCGCGTCCACAGGACCGCATCTGCACTTCACGGTGTTCCAGAACGGCACTACAATCAATCCGTTCTCGCTTTACTGATGTTATGGTATAATTCTCATGTTATGACCATACATCCGAAGATATTAGAGATAATAGGATCGCGCGGTATCGAAGAGGAGATGATGGATGAATTCTTCTCTTCGAAACCGAAGCTTGCATATGATCCATTCCTGCTCGCGAACATGCGGGAAGGAGTGGATTCTTTGCTTGATGCGGTCGACGCGGGCAAAAGGATAGTCATTTACGGCGACTACGATGTCGACGGCATCACCTCGACCGCTCTTCTGATGAAGGTGATAGGCACACTGACAGACAACCTGACCTACTACATCCCGTCAAGGCTGGATGAAGGCTACGGACTGCACAGGGAGGCGATAGACCGCATCCACGAGGACGGCGGCGAATTCATTGTCACTGTAGACTGCGGATCATCGTCCGCGGAAGAGACCGCGTACGCACATTCGCTCGGCATAGGCACTCTGGTCACCGACCATCACAACATGAGCGATCAAAAGGCAGAGGGCCTGATCATCAATCCGAGACTGGCGGAGGACGGATACCCGTTCAAAGGCCTGGCGGGAGTGGGAGTCGCGTATAAGCTGGCGCTGGCGATCGCGAGGGAGCGTGAAGTACCGGGCGCTCTGATGGCTGAAGTGCTTGAATTCGCTACGGTAGGAACGATCGCGGACATCATGCCCATGGTCGATGAGAACAGGACTATCGTAAAATGCGGGCTCCGCAGCATCCACCTCGGCTGCCGCAACAAAGGACTCAGGGAGCTGATAGACAGATCGGCTCTGGACTATAAAACACTGAAGGCGGGCGACATTTCCTTTGGCATAGCGCCAAAGATAAACGCGTCCGGAAGGCTGGGCGACGCGTCGCTCGGAGTAAGGCTGCTGCTATCTGATGATGAGCAGGAGATAAGGGACTGCTGCAATGAGCTCATAGAGGCTAACCGGGAACGCAGAAGGCTCCAGGACGCCGCTTATGACAAGGGCTGCGACATGCTGGATGACGAACTTGCCAAGGGCGACTTCGTGGTCGTGGAGATAAACGACTCGCACGAGGGCGTGCTGGGCATAGTTGCCGGCAAACTCAGAGAAAAGATAAACAGGCCGGTCGTGGTCATATCCAGAAGCGGCGATACATATAAAGGGACGGGACGTTCCATACCGGGAGTTGACCTTTTCCGCATGCTGGACAAATACAGGGACAGCTTTATCAGCTTTGGCGGACACAGCGCTGCCTGCGGCTTCACCATAGACGCGGACGGCATCGGAAAGCTGAGAGAAAACCTCAACAGGGACATCATGGCCATGGAGGAGGAAGAGCCTCAGCTCCTGGATGAAAAACACCTTTCAGACGCGGGCATAGAGGCGGATGATATCGACCTCGATCTGGCAGAAGCTCTGCAGATGCTTGAACCCTGCGGCAAGGACAATGAGGTGCCGGTGTTCGTCATAAGGAACGCGCAGGTCAGCGGCTGGAGATTCCTGAAGGATGATGATAAAATGGCAAGGTTCTCACTTGTCACAAGCGACGGCAGATACATAGATTCCGTCATATTCAGGAACGCGGCCGAGGCATATGAGGCCGTGACCTCCGGAAAGGTGGATGTTTTCTGCAACATAGAGATAAATACTTGGCGTGATGTCAGAAAGGCGCAGGTGATCGCAAGAGAGATCGTTCCTGCAGGGACTGAGTGACTATGGATGATGTAAAAGAAAAAGAGGAAAAGCTCGGACTTGAGATATCGGACGTAGAAGACCACAACGTGAATGACGGTGTGTCTGACGACGATCTGTTCAAAGAGCTCGAAAAAGCCGCGGCCGCAGCAGAAAAGGAAGAGAAGAAGCGCACTAGGGGCGGACGCATCCGTGCGTTCCTGCTTGGCATGGTGTTTTGTGTTGCGGTCATTGCCGCAGGCTCATATTTGCTCGGCTGGGGCCACATCATACTCGACAGGGATTACAGGTACTACAAAGATCTGGACGCCAAATACGGCAAGTATTACGAGATCATGGAAATGATAGGCGAGGACCCTCTCGCAGAGGTAAGCCCTCAGGAGCTCAGCGATGAAGAACTCAAGGAGATAGTCGCCAGCATAGGCGATCCGTATGCTGAATACTATACGAAGGAAGAGTACGCGGATCTCCAGAAAAGATATATGGGCGATTATGTAGGCATCGGTATCGGCATAGTCGAGGTGGACGGCGACATAACCATAATGACCGTTTTTGAGGATACTCCGGCGGAGGCTGCCGGCGTACTGCCTGAAGACGTACTGGTGGAGGTCGACGGCGAGCAGCCGGAAAACGTCGATGAAGCCGTGGAAATGATCTCCGGTGAGGCGGGCACAGATGTGACTATCGTTGTCAGGAGAGGCGAAGAACTTCTCAGCTTTACCATAAGCAGGAAGAAGATCGAGACGGAATCCGTCGGTTACAGCGCCCTTGAGGATCATCCGGATGTCGGTTACATAAGCATAGCTTCTTTTATAAAAGGTACTGACGATGATTTCAAGAAGGCCGTCGATGACCTTCAGTCACAGGGCTGTGACAAGTTCATAATAGACCTCAGAGACAACGGCGGCGGTCTTACTGACGTCAGCATAGAGATAGCGGATTACCTGCTTCCATCGTGCCGCATCATGAGCGAGAATACCAAGGACGGCAGCGAGACAGTGTATAACTCCAAGAAGAGTTCCGCGGACCTCAACATGGTGGTGCTCGTCAACGAGAACACCGCGAGCGCTTCGGAGATACTGACTGCGGCTCTTCAGGACAACAACGCAGCTACTATCATAGGAACCACTACATACGGAAAGGGTGTCACCCAGCTAGTGCATCAGTTCGATGACGGAACAGCCATAAAGATCACCGCGACCGAATACTTCAGACCGAGCGGCGAGACGGTGCAGGGCGTAGGAGTCACACCGGATGTAGAGGCTTTAGGGGACGGCTATCTGGAAGCCGCCCTGAAAGAACTCGAAAACTAAGGGATCATAGAGTGATCATCTATTACACGGAAAACTTCAGGGGCGGCCACGCGGAAAGCCGCAGGCTGCTCAGGAAGTCCATTGCGGAATACACAGGAGACGCGGAGAGGGCTGAGGAGCTCGTCAGCGGGATTCAGACGGGAGAAAACGGCAAGCCGTACATAGAAGGCTTTGACCGCTTCTCAGTGTCTCATACGGGCGGCATCTGGGCCGTCCTTATTGACATACGCGAATGCGGACTGGATATACAGTTCAGCAAAAGGGGCGATACGCTTGCGATATCCCGCAGGATATATGCCGCTGAAGACGCTGATAATATAGCCGCGCTTCATGAAGATGACCCGGAAAAGACAAAGGACAGGTTCTTCAGACTGTGGGTAAGACGCGAGGCTCTCACCAAGGCTTTGGGAGGTACGGTCTTTGATGAGGATCTCCCATCTGTTCAGACAGAGGTTCTCTCGGTAAACGGCTCATCGTACAGGATATCCGATATATCATTACCGGTCACAGATCCGGGGGATGGGGAGAAATTGTACGCAGCTGTCTGCGCGGAGAATACCGGAGACGCACAGTCAGAACTGTCGGAGCTCAGGCCGGTCTATGTAAGGCTCAATGAAGGATAAAGAAAAAGTCAACAAAAAAACGGCGTTCGAAGCCGCGTGCTCGTATCTCGCAAGCAGGATGCGCACTACCGGCGAGGTCAGAAAACACCTTGAAGGCAGGGAATATCCAGAAGACGAGATCACAGAAGCGATAAACGACCTGATCGGGATGAGATATCTTGATGACTATCTTTTTGCGCTCAGGTATTATGAATACAACAGGGAAAAGAAACGCGGGGCCATGAGGGCAGAGCGTGAACTCCTTGAAAAAGGCATAGACAAGGAAACAGCGCGCAACGCTAAAGAAGACTTCCTCTATGAGCAGAAGGTCGATGAATTCGAAGACGCTCTCGAGATAGCCAGAAAGGAAGTCTGGGTGCAGCCCGATGTCTATGGAGAGGCTCCGCGCGCAAGGGAAGTCGACGACAGGCTGTCGGCAAAGATCGCCAGAAAGCTTGAAAGCAAGGGCTTTTCAAAGGGCGACATATTCAGGGTCCTTGACCGTGTGAGAAGAGAAGCAAAGGAAGATCCGGG
>JBGUME010000223.1:0-3824 GCA_045116695.1 Anaerovoracaceae bacterium
CACTCAAGAGCAAACACCATCTGGCAGAACGCGTTGTAATAGTCCTCAGGGTTATTCTTTAGGATCTCCCTGTAGCCGCCCCACGCCGGCAGATATTTGTATCTGGCATAGCTGTAATCAGGGAAGTGCCCGGCTCTGCCGTGCCCAAGGTTCATTATCGAATTCTCGTTGCCCTGATACAGGCTGTTGGTGTATATCCCTTTGTCCGGGTCATCTGTCCCTCTGGGATCATGATTGAACTTTATCTTTCTTTCCGCGTACCCATCTCCATCCGGCACTATCTCATAGAAGTAATAGTTCGTGTTATTTATAGCAAGTGAAGGCGTGCCGACGAAATAGCGGTGCGCCCATGTGTCGGCCAGAACATGCATGGCCAGACCCGCTGCTTCGCATCCTTTGCCGCGCGCAAGTTCCACCGTATCCTTCAGAAGATCGCCGTTGGTGTTGCAGATAAGGCGGTATTTTCTCAGATACCGCTTACTGCACTTGTCTTCTCTTTCCGCGTAAAGGTCTCCCGGCAGAAAGTGGAATGATGACCATATCCTCGTGATGTCCTGCAGCCCGATCGGATCCGTATCGGCATCCATCAGTTCAAGCTGGAGCTGAGTAGTGGCGGCAGCCTTTGGGCCCCCGACCTTGATCAGCAGGGTCCTGGAGCAGCAGTCAACGAATTGCGCGCTGTAAGCGATCCTCTCGCTTTCCTCGTGCGTATGGCCCGCTATGATCGCGGCGCAATATGTCGCGTAGTAGTGAAAATCCAGCTGCATCTAGCGACCTCCGCCCTTTTTATCCGCGCGTTTCAGCTTTCTTATCCTGACCGCGGAAACCACCATTTCCGTAAGCATTACTATCGAAGTCAGTTCTATGATGAGACCTGAAAACGTTGTATCCTGCGAAAGCGCCCCCAATGCGTTTTCACCGTTCACAAGGAAAAAGTTTGTAACAAATGATATGATGCCGCTGATGATCATGATGACCGCTAAAGGCAGATAGAGTCGGCGTCTTTTTCTGCCGCGTCCCTCAGATATGGCGGACAGTCCTACGTACGATCTTACAGCAAGGCTGATCAGCATGATGAGCAGGACCACAGCGAGTGTGATATAGAACACTACGGAATCCGGTAACTCATCAATTGCTTCTCCGCTCAGCTTTCTCATGGCAGCTACAGTCTCTTCTCTGAGCATGAAAAAACTTCCCAGCACCTTGACTACAGTCCACGCTCCAAAGAGTATGATCCCCGTGCCTACCACTATCAGTATGTTCTGGTATTTCCTTATTGCTATTTGTTTCGGATCATTATCAATAAAATCCATTATTATCTCTATGCACCGAGAGTAGGCTGGTCGTAAGCGAACAGCGAGAGGTTTATCTCATATATATCGTATTTTTTCTCTATGATACAGTACTCTATTATTTTATCAAACTTGATGCTCGGTGACAGCGCCAGACCCGCGCGCAGAAGAAGATCTTTGGTCTCATCCAGGCTCAGCTCGAGCGCTAGCGCGAGCGCCAGGGCCGTCTTCTTGCTTGGCTGGTAATCGACATTGCTCCTTATCTTTGAGAAGTGCTTCCTGTCTATATTAGCCTTCTTGTAGACCTCCGGATCGCTCAGGCCTTTGCGGTCGATCAGCATGAAAAGGTATTCCTGGAAAGTCTTGTCCAGATGCAGCGTCCTTTCATCAAGCGCTTTACTCTCTGTCGGGAATGTCGGCTGCGCATTTATGGAATCCCTTTCTTCAACGACCTTTTCGCTGAGATCGCAAAGATCCATATACGCTTCGGACAGATACCTTGTTTCTTCCTCTGCATCTGCTCTCTTCTTCGAAGCTTTTGCACGCCTGTTTTTAATATGGTGAACGCGGCTGTCATCTATGCTGCTGCCGGCCATCGGTTCTCTGCTTCTCACACTGTCGTGGAAAAGGTTCCTTCTGCGTTCAGGCTCGGAAAAGACCGACTGTTCCACCTCGCTGTCATCGATAAGCATCTTGATGTCCGAGAACAGCTTGCCGGATACCTGGAATGACTCCTTGTCATAGACGACCAGCATTACTTCCATCTCGTTCTCAAGCAGGAATCCGCTGATCTCGGCCATCGCTATGCGCAGTGCCTCGTCCTTCGGGAACCCGTATGTGCCCGTGGCCAGAAGCGGAAATGCTATCGACTCGCAGTCGAGCTGTTTAGCGAGCCAGAGCGAGTTGCGGTAACATGCCGCGACCGTTTCACGCTCGCCAAAGTTTCCTCCCCGCCACGCCGGCCCGACTGTGTGGATTATGTACTTAGCGTTAAGATCAAAAGCCGGAGTATATGCCGCCTGGCCCGGTGTCATCACACCTATTTCTGCCCTGGCCGCCAGCAGCCTGTCCCACCCGGCCGCCTCATATATGGCAAGATCGACGCCCTTTCCTACTGCCACCTTCGGGTTCGCGGTGTTGACTATAGCGTCAGCTTCTACATTTATTATGTTGTTGCGTATTATCTGTAAAGCCATTCTTTTTCCTCTTTTCCATAGCCGGCCTGTCCGTACCGAAAGCGCTTTTTCCGAACGCCGGCATGGCAGCGCACCATCACGGCACGCTGCCTCCTTAATAATACACTATTACCGAAGTTTTTCAGAAGTTTTAAATCGATCTGCTGCTGTAATCCATGCGTATTTCCTCAAGCTCATCCACCTCAAGGCAGATACCCTTTGACAATTTCACCATTGATTCGCCGACTACGTCAAAGTTCTTCGCGATGCCTCTTCTATCATTGTGGAATCTCGCCGATCTCTCAGGTGCGATGCCGATCCTGCCGGCCACTCCCACTGCGTCGATGTTTGCTCCAAGGAATATGAACTCCCATCCGTACTTCTTCTGCTGTCTCTCGATCATCCGCTTGACGCGCCTGTAGTCAAAGATGACGCTTGCGTTCTCCATGCCATCCGTTGTGATGACAAAGAGGGTCTTTGTCGGTCTGTCCTCTTCCCTGGCGTATTTGTGTACGTTGCCGATATGGTGGATCGCTCCGCCGACCGCGTCGAGCAGCGCCGTGCATCCTCTTACATAGTACGTGTTGCTGTCGAGTTCCTTTACCTTATCTACCGGTACTCTGTCGTGGATGACTTCGGAAATGTGATCGAAGAGCACTGTCGACCAGATGATATTGTTAGACTCCTTTTTCTGCTTCTCGAGCATGGCGTTGAATCCGCCGATAGTGTCAGCTTCCAGACCGCTCATCGATCCGCTCCTGTCCATGATGAAAACGACTTCTACCAGTTCTTTCTTCTTATCCATTATTATGTCCTCCTTTTCTGTGCTGCCTGTGCCTGTTTGCTGTTTGTTCTCTCGCCGATCCGTCTGCCCGCACCCTTGCGAACTTCCCGGATGTCTTTTCTTCCTGCTTACAAGCACATATTAGCGGTAAAAGGAGCTCGAATGGTCGCCTGCGATGCGACAAATAGGAAGATGTGTATATGCCATAGAAAAACCGCCGACAATACACAAAAAGGCTGTTTGTAAAAGCAAAAGTGTTGTGATTATTGAGTATTTGTGTATCAGGCAGATGCAATAAAAAGAATCTACACAAGTCTTTGAAAAATTTGTGTAGATTCGTAAGCTTTTTCAAAAGCGATACACAAAATCGCCTTTTTCAAAACGTTTTTTATGCTTTTCACAGATTATTTGTGTATTACCGGGAGATTTTTCCTTGATGATACACAAGGTCCCGGTTTATTCTCGCTGGCCGAGGATGGTCGCGGCGAATATGATGGCCGCGCCTGCTATTTCGCGCATACTCATCATCTCATCAAGGAAGATGGCTCCGAAGATCATGGCAAAGATAGCCTC
>JBGUME010000224.1:0-5323 GCA_045116695.1 Anaerovoracaceae bacterium
TCCCCACACAAGCAAGAAAACAGCGCTTCTGTGGCTCATGAATAAACTGGATGTAGAACCGGATGAATTGATGTGCTGTGGTGATGCGCCAAACGATATCGCCATGGTAGAACTCGCCGGCATTGGAGTAGCCGTAGCAAACGCATGGGGAGGCCTTAAAGACCACGCAGACTACATAACAGCTAGTAATGATGATGATGGAGTTGCGTTGGCGATAGAAAAGTTTGTCTTGAAGCAGTAAAGCCATAAAGCTACTATAAATAGCGAGTAACCAATTATTGTTAATTAAGGAGCGGACAAAAGCATATAACAGCTTTGACCGCTTTTTTGTTTTTATAAAGAACAAACATTAATAGTACACGAAATCCGACAATTAATGGCCGGGATCAGACAGTGATCGACCTTATAATGAAAACAGTACAAGCACTGATTTTTCAACAGGTTGACGGCTGCTCAACGTTGAATAAAATGAATTTAGGTCAGGAGGGCAATGACTCGCGGCTGGCTCAACCCTAATACGTTATCCCACACTTTTCTAACGTCAAGGAGGTGAGGCCAATGGGAAAATGATAGAAGGGAGGGACCGGAGATGGTGAGAGTTACCATATCGTTAAGTCGGCGGACTTTACGGGTAACGATCAGCATTAAAAAAGCCGCCAGTTCATGTAACTAGACGGCAACTACACATAGGTTGAGTTAGTCGTTGACGAACGACGCTCTTCCTGACTCAATTATATTCAACACTTGTCAGGGCTTCAAGCCTTTTTTGATTATCCGCGATAGCTAAAACAGGAGGATAAAAATGAGATATAGAAAGAATGTCGGAGATATAGGTGAGGATTTTGCTGTAAGGCTCCTGACCAATTCAGGTTTCAACGTTCTTCAAAGAAATTTCTATACAAAGATGGGAGAAATAGACATCATTGCCACTAAAGACGGAGTCCTTCATTTTATTGAAGTAAAAACAAGAAACGGAAATCAGTACGGGTATCCTTCTGAATCCGTAAATCCATCCAAACAGCAACGAATAAGAAAAAGCGCCGAGATCTACCTTCAGAACCGCAGGGTGACATGGCAAAAGGTATCGTTCGATGTATATGAGATCATGACTGATCTTATAGAAGACTGTATGTGAGGTGACTTATGTACAGCAGAATCAGATCGGCGGTCTGCTCCGGGATGGAAGGCAGGGAAGTATTCGTCGAAACAGACATTTCAAGAGGCCTGCCGGGCATAGGTGTGGTAGGGCTGGCATCAACTATGGTGATGGAATCAAGAGAAAGGATCAGAAAAGCCATAGAGAATTCAGGATATGAGTATCCAAAAGGCAGGATAACAGTAAACCTTACACCCGCAAGCCTCAGGAAAAATTCAAGCTGCCTGGATCTGCCGATAGCGATCGGGATACTTGCCAGTGAGGGAAGCATAAGGCTGAGAGTAGCTGAAGACTGGGCAGTAATCGGTGAACTGGCACTTGATGGCAGAGTACTGGGTGTAGAAGGCGCTTTGCCAATGATGCTTCATATGAAGGACCGGGGTATCAAGGGGATGATCGTACCGGAGGCAAACAGGACAGAAGCAGTACTGGCAGGAGGAAACATATTCGCGGTCAGAAGTCTTAGAGAATGCGCCATGCTTATGTGCATGGACCCTTCAAAAGCTGCTGCAGACCCTGAAGCAGGCATGCTGATGGCATGCAAAGGGTATGATCTGACGAAACTGATAAATGAAGAAATGAGCCTAAATGGGAGTACTGATACCGATCAGGAATTTGGAGACATAGTCGGTCAGGAGAATGCCAAAAGGGCGGTAGTCATTGCAGCAGCCGGGCGGCACGGCCTGCTTATGGTCGGCAGCCCCGGGTGCGGCAAGACCATGATCGCGGGCAGGATGGCCGGAGTGATGCCTGCGATGACTGAGCGTGAGATGCTTGAGACAGCGATAGTGCGTTCAGTCACGGGCAGCGGAACGGACAGCTTCCGTCTGTGGAATAAAAGACCTTTTCGCGCTCCGCACCATACAATAGGAAGGGCCGGACTGATAGGCGGCGGACTTTATCCTGTTCCGGGTGAGATCACTCTCGCCCATAACGGGGTGCTTTTTCTTGATGAAATATGTGAGTTCAACAAGGAAACCATAGAGTCACTCAGGATCCCAATAGAGGAAAAGAAGATCACACATTTCCGCAAAGGAGAATCATATACATTTCCATGTAACTGTCAGATCGTAATGGCGGCAAATCCGTGTCCGTGCGGGTATCTTGGTGACCGGGACAGAGAGTGCACATGCACGCAGGCAGATCTGGAAAAGTACAGGCGCAAACTCAGCGGGCCGATAATCGACAGGATAGATATGTACATAAACATGGAAAAAGTGGAGTACAAGGATCTGAGTGAAAAGAAAAGGGGTATGACAACAGCTGAGATGCGCAACCAGGTTCTAAAAGCTATAGGTTTCGCCAGAAAGCAGGGAAGGAAAGGGTTCAACGCCGATATGAGTACGAAGGAGTTTGATATATATTGCAGGCTTGGTGACGCAGAAAGAATATTCATGAACCGGGCATATGACGCGTTCGCGATGTCTCCAAGAGCTTACAGCAGGACGCTAAAAGTAGCCAGAACAATAGCAGACCTTGACGAGAGCGATGACATCAAAACTGCACATCTGGCTGAAGCGTTGAATTACAGAATGAAGGAATAACAATACAACGGGGAGGAGCGAAAGTGAAAGACATTCAGAAAATAGATATCAAATCAGCAGACTATCCTGCAAAGCTCCGTGATATACCAAATCCGCCAAAACAACTTTACTGCAAAGGCAATATCGAGCTCCTCAGAGCCAGGTCTGTTGGCGTGATAGGAGCCAGAAAGAATACTGTTTACGGCAAGAATGTCGCGATCATGATAGGAAAACGATTAGCGGAAAGCGGCCTTGCGGTTACATCAGGACTTGCCATGGGCATCGACGCTTTCTCGCATGAAGGAGCGCTTGAGGCAGACGGAAAGGTAATTGGCGTACTTGGAAGCGGTATAAATCAGATGGGGCCATGGAGAAACCGCGAACTGATGAAAAGAGGACTGGAAAAAGGCGGACTTGTTATAAGCGAGTACGCGCCGGATGAGCCTGCATACAAAGGGACTTTCCCTGCGAGGAACAGGATCATAAGCGGTCTGTCAGAAGCCCTCGTTATAGTTGAAGCCGGACTCAACAGCGGTTCGCTCATAACCGCAAAGCATGCGTCTGAGCAGGGAAGGCCGGTCTATGCAGTTCCGGGCAACATCAACAGTCAGTCAAGCATTGGCACGAATCTGCTTATAAGAGACGGGGCTGTACCGCTGGTAATAATAGATGACCTCATAAGAGATATAGGCGTGGATATAAACAGAGACCCGGAGATCAGGCCGGATCTCGACGCGGATGAGGAAAAAGTATTCGAGATCGTAAGGGTTATGAGCGGTCCGACGGTAGATGAGATCATAAGGGGGACGGGCTTTGATCCACAGCTTGTGAACTCGATATTGACCATAATGGAGATAAAGGGTGTAGTGGAGTCATATGCAGGGCGCATATATATTTCACGATAAAAACACTTGTGTCTTACCGACCATATGTGCTAAAGTTTCAAATTGTAAAAAATTCTACATTATATATAAAAGGAGAAGTTAATGGCAGCTTCAAAAAAAGCGGCGAAGGCTCCTGCAAAAACGAACAGGACACTGCTCGTTGTAGAGTCTCCGTCAAAGGCAAGAATAATCAGCAAATACCTCGGCTCCAAGTACAAAGTCATCGCGTCTGTAGGTCATGTGAGAGATCTTCCTAAGAGCAGACTCGGCGTGGACGTTGAGAACAACTTTGAGCCGGAATATATCAATATCAGAGGAAAGGGCGATACGATCAAGGAGATCAAGAAGGAGGCAGCGGCATCATCGAAAGTGCTGCTGGCTACCGACCCTGACCGTGAAGGCGAGGCCATTTCCTGGCACTTGGCGCATCTGCTTGGCATAGACCCGGATGAAGAATGCCGCGTCATGTTCAACGAGATCAATAAGCAGACCGTACAGGAAGCCATAAAGGAACCTAAGGCCATCGAAATGGGGCTTGTAGACGCTCAGCAGGCAAGACGTGTACTGGACAGGCTCGTTGGATATCAGATAAGCCCTCTTCTGTGGAAGAAGGTATCCTGGGGTCTCTCCGCAGGACGTGTACAGTCGGCAGCGCTCAAACTCATCTGCGACAGGGAGAATGAGATCCTTAAATTCATTCCTGAAGAGTACTGGCGCATAGCAGCTGACTTTGGCGATGGATTCGTGGCAGAACTGAGCAAGATAAGCGGCCGCAAGGCTCACGTAAAGAACGCTGAGGAAGCCGACGCGATCGAGGCGGATCTGAATGCGAGCGAATCAGGCGGATATGTCGTAAGTTCGATCAAGAACGGCAAAAGGAGTACTAAACCGTACGCTCCGTTCACTACTTCCAGCCTGCAGCAGGATGCTTCTATAAAACTCGGATTCCAGACAAGCAAGACGATGCAGATAGCACAGCAGCTCTATGAAGGCGTCAACCTGAAGGGAATAGGCGCCAGAGGTCTGGTCACATACATAAGGACAGACTCGGTAAGAGTTTCAGCACAGGCTGTCGCGGCAGCATCAGAATATATCAGGGATAAATACGGCGCTGACTATGTCGGCAACAACTTCTTTCAGAACAAGAACAAGGCGATGCAGGACGCGCACGAGGCCATAAGGCCGTCCGATGTCACCCTCGAACCGGATGCCATCAAGGACTCTCTCACTCCTGATCAGTACAAGCTTTATGACCTTATCTGGAAGAGATTCGTAGCTTCCCGTATGGCTGCAGCTGAGTTCGATACAGCGCAGGTGATCATCAGGAACGGCAAGTACGAGTTCAAGGCAAACGGAGCGCGCATGACCTTTGACGGATGGAAAAAGGTCTACAAGACCCAGAATCCTGAGGGAGAGGTCAACATCCCGAAACTCAGCGAGGGACAGGTCCTTGATCTTAAGAAGCTTATCAAGGAGCAGAAGTTCACGCAGCCGCCGGCAAGATATACAGAGGCCAGTCTGGTCAAGGAGATGGAGGACAAGAACATCGGACGTCCGAGCACATATGCTTCCATTATCTCCGTGCTTGTCAACAGAAAGTACGTCAAGAGGGTCAAAAAATCTCTTGAGCCTACCAAACTGGGCTTTGACGTCATAGGGATCCTTCAAGCATACTTCAAGGACATCGTTGACGTGAAGTTCACCGGCGAGATGGAAGACAACCTCGACAGTGTAGAGATGGGCGAGAAGGACTGGAAGAA
>JBGUME010000225.1:0-4823 GCA_045116695.1 Anaerovoracaceae bacterium
TTTTAGCTGAATGATTGATGAATATTATTCCTGCTCAGGCAGTTTGGAAATGTCTATCCAGGCAAGTGAACGCGAGACCTCAAAGAGTTCGTCAGGCGTGAATTCGGCGCAGGAGTTGGAAGATCCGCAGGCCGGAAATACTGTGTCGAATCTCAGCATCGACTCATCGCAGTAGATCCTAACGTCATCTCTGGTCACACCGAAGGCACAGACGCCGCCGATCTCATGATTGGTATATTGAGGCACTTCCTCAGGTGAAAGCATCTTGGCCTTCTCGCCAAAGTAGTCCTTATATTTCTTATTATCGACCCTGGCATCGCCGGCGACCTGGATGAGAATGCCGGTACCGTCCTTCAGTTTGAAACTGAGGGTCTTGCAGATGCGCGCCGGCTCGACGCCGACTGCCTTGGCGGCCAGTTCGACAGTAGCGCTTGATACTTCGAATTCCCTGATGCGATCCTCGTATCCCAGCGGTCTTAGATATGCTCTTGCTATTTCGATTGACATTTTGCTCCCCTTTTCCTATTTCCCTTTTAAAAGGACAGCGCTGCCTAAGCAGCGCTGTTTATCTTTCGTATTGCTCTATGCGGCAGCTTTACCTGCTTTATTGCGGTTAGCGACTGTCAGCACGAGGCCAATGACAAGTCCGATCAGCGCCGGCACGACCCAGCCAAGTCCGAGGTCGAAGAACGGGAAGATCTTCTGACCAAGAGCTGTCATAGCCGGGATGTTGAGAGCTGTCTGGATCCCCTCAGGCAGCGTCTTGCAGAAGTCGAAGACTGCCGGGATGAAAGCTCCGAGAGTTACCCATCCGTAGACGTATTTGCTCTTGCCGAATGCCTTCTCTGTGAGCGCCATGATGATAAGTACCGTAACGAGCGGATAGAGCAGCATCAGCACAGGGATAGCGTAAGTGATGATGGCTGTGAGTCCTACGTTCGAAACGATGAACGAGAACAGTGTGAACACCATAGCCCAGCCTCTGTAGTTGAGCTTGCCCGGGATCAGCTTGACGAACATCTCGCCGCAGCTTGTGACAAGTCCGATCGCCGTCTTGAGACAGGCGAATGTGATGGTCAGCGCGAGCACGAGGCTTCCGATGCCGCCGAGGTAGTGGTTCGAGATCTGCGCGAGCGCGATACCGCCGTTATCGGATACATCGAAAAGTCCTCTTGACTGAGCACCCATTATGATGGTCAACGCGTAGATGACCAGCATCAGCAGGCCTGTGAATACTCCGGCTTTCAGCGTCTCCCTTGCAACGTCGTTATCTTTATTTACTCCCAAATCTCTGACAACGTTTATGATAACGATGCCGAATGCGAGTCCCGCGATGGCATCCATTGTGCCGTATCCTTCGATGAAGCCGTTGAAGAGAGCACCGCTCTGATATGCTTCGATAGGCTCTACCTCAGACATCGGAGAACCCGGATGTATAAGGGCTACCACGACGAGTATGCCGAGGAACACGAGGAAGAGCGGGTTGATGACTTTGCCGATCCATGTGGTGATCTTGCCCGGTCTGAGCGAGAAGTACATGACAAAAGCAAAGAATATGAACGTGAATATGAGCTGCCACAGCTTGTAGTGCGATTCACCTACGATAGGTGCGACGCCCGTCGTGAACGATACGGAAGCGCATCTCGGGATCGCGAAGAACGGTCCGATCGTAAGGTAGAGCACAGCTGTGAATACTCTGCCGTACCAGCCCGAGACCTTACTTGAAAGCTCCATCAGATTGTCGCTGTGAGTGTTTCCGATAGCCGCTACCGCAAGGATAGGGATGGTCACCGCCGTAATGCAGAATCCGATGATCGCCGGCCACGAATTGCTGCCTGCCATCTGTCCGAGGTGCACCGGGAAAATCAGGTTTCCGGCGCCGAAGAACATGCCGAACAGCGTGCTCGCCACGACGATGGTCTCTCTCATCGTCAGTTTTCTTTTCATAATTCTCTTCTCCCTTCTATCGCCTTCAGAAGCGTTACTTCATCAGCGTATTCGAGATCGCCGCCGACAGGTATGCCGTGGGCGATCCTTGTGACCTTGATGCCGGCAGGCTTGATCAGCCTGGAAATGTACATCGCGGTCGCTTCACCCTCGATATTCGGGTTGGTTGCTATTATTACTTCTTTTACTTCATCCGAGCTCTGCAGTCTCTCAATGAGACTCTTCAGATTGATGTCGGCAGGGCCTATGCCCTCCGCCGGAGAGATAGCACCGTGCAGCACGTGGTATGTGCCGTGGTACTCGCGTATCCTCTCCATCGCCAGCACGTCCTGAGGTGTCTCGACCACGCAAATGGTGCTCCTGTCCCTTGCTTCGTCAGCACAGATGCTGCAGACTTCCTTGTCCGTCAGATTGCCGCAGACGCTGCAGTAATGGAGCGAATTCTTTGCCTCGACTATGGCCTCGGCAAGGGATTCGGCTTCGCGGTCAGTCAGGCTGAGTATGTGGAACGCCAGCCTCTGCGCGGTCTTGCCGCCTATGCCCGGCAGCTTGCCGAGTTCGTTGATCAGTTTGTTGAGTGAGCGCGGATACTGCCTCATCAGAAGCCGAAGCCTCCCATTCCGCCCAGAGCACCCGTGATGCTGTTCATCTCGGACTCTTCAAGCTCTGTGATCTGTCTGATAGCCTCATTCACGGCAGCCGTGACGAGGTCCTGCAGCATTTCAACATCATCAGGATCCACGACGTCCTTGTCGATGACCAGCTTGGTGATCTCCTTCTTGCCGTTGATGGTGACCTGTACGGCTCCTCCTCCGGCCGTCGTGGTGAGCTCCTTAGTCTCGAGCTCCGCCTGCTTCTGCTCCATCTCGGCCTGCATTGCCTGGAGCTGTCTCAGCTGCTTGTTCATGTCTTTTGCGCCGCCGGCTGCTCTGTTTTTAGGCTTCTTGCCGGCCTTCATTCCTTTACCCATTATGTCCTCCCGTCAGGTCAGTCTTCTATGATCGGAGTTATACCGAAAAGGTTCTGTATGTCTTCGATCACTTCATTCGCGTTTATATCTTCGTCTATAATCTTCGACGCCTCTGCCTCGCTCATCTCAGCGGGGCCTTCCGCGGCGCCTGTCTTTGTTATCTCACCGCTTTTGAAAACGACGTATACTTCGTTTCCGTACAGGCTCTTTGCCGTCTTGGCGATCTCTTCAGATCTGTCCTCAGCAAGCCTCAGTTTGTTAGGCCTTACGATGACCTGCAGCTTTTCGCCGTTGAATTCGGTGCCGGTGGAATTGCGTCCCACCAGGCTCATGAAAGTACGGTCATGCCCGCTTATCTCACGGACTATCCTGTCCCACATCTCTTCCGGACTGCCTGCCTGTTCTCTCGGAGCAGACGCTATCATCTCGGCGAGCGCGTCCGCTGCGTTCTCTTCTTCTGCAGGAGCAGGAGCCGGTGCAGTCGCGGTCTTGGTTGCTGACGCCTCTCTCTTTGGAGGCGCAGCCGCTCTTCTTGGAGCCGGTTCTGCATTTTCAGGCATCGCCAGCCTTACTGCCGCCGTCTCGAGCAGAATCCTCGGTCTCTCGGAATATCTGCCCAGATTGATGTATTCGGAAATGAGGCGTATCGCCCTTTCTATGAACGCGGCGTCGGTCTTGTCCGCCTGGGCTCTGAGTCTCGCGATGTTCTCTCCGGAGAGTCCCACGATGCGCTCGGCCTTGCCCACGTATTTGACTATCATGAGGTCGCGCATGTGCCTCAGCCAGTCCTTAAGTATCTGTCTGGCGTCCTTGCCGCGCTTTATTATCTCGTCTATGTATACCAGCGCCTTGCCGGCCTCGCCGTCTATGACGGCGCCCGTGAGCGCCAGGAAGAAGTCCTCGCCTGCCGCTCCCGTGTATTCGAGCACGGAAGCCCTGCTGAGCTCTTTATCGCCGGCCGCGGCGCACTGCTCAAGTATGCTCAGTGCGTCTCTTACTGAACCGTCCGCTCTGGAAGCGATGGTCGCAAGCGCGTCGTCCGAAGCACCTATGCCGCGCTTCGCGCAGATTCTCTTCATTCCTTCTATAAGCTCGCCCTCTGTGACGCGCCTGAAGTTGAGCTGCATGCAGCGTGATCTTATGGTAGCCCTCACCTTCTGAGGGTCTGTGGTCGCGAGGATGAATATGGCGTGTTCAGGCGGCTCTTCAAGCGTCTTGAGAAATGCGTTCTCTGCCGCCGTACTCAGCATGTGTACCTCGTCTATGATGTACACCTTGTACCTGCCTACCGTCGGCGGATACTTGACCATATCGATGATGGACCTCAGATCATCCACGCCGTTGTTTGACGCGGCGTCCAGCTCTATGCAGTCTACGAACCTGCCCTCGCGTATCGCTTCGCAGTTCTCGCACTTGCCGCACGGAAGGTTCACTCCCGGATCTCCCGGTTCGCCCTCAAGACAGTTGACCGCCTTCGCGAGTATTCGCGCCGTGCTGGTCTTGCCCGTGCCGTGAGTTCCGGCAAATAAATAAGCCTGGCTCACCGTGCCCGTCCTGATCTGGTTCTGCAGGATCCGTACGATGTGCTTCTGGCCTATTATATCTTCGAAAACTTCAGGCCTCTCGGCTCTGTATAATGCGGGCTGCATCTGATGTCCTCTCTATAAAAAATAAGCGGGCGATCTGCAGTACGCAGAGGCTGGTCTGCGGCACACAAGACAGATCGCTTAATGCTGCTACCTCTCGGTCCTGACATGGTTCACGGAGCCCCGTTGCGCAGGGCCCCCGCGCACAGCAGGTCGCCCGCCGATTAAACGTTATTTTAACATAAATCACGCTGTTATTACAGCATTATCTCGCTGCCTTCCTTACTTCTTGCTATCACCTCATTCAGCTTTCTTGCAGG
>JBGUME010000226.1:0-5449 GCA_045116695.1 Anaerovoracaceae bacterium
AGGCCTTGCCTCAACAGAGCCTTCACTCGATTACATAGTAGCTAAGTTCCCTAGATTCCCGTTCGATAAATTCAGTGACGCAAGCAACGTGCTCGGTACCCAGATGAAAGCTACGGGAGAGGTTATGGGAATAGGAGCTACTCTTACTGAGAGCTTCCTGAAGTCGATAAGATCGCTCGAGACCGGAGTATGCCATCTGCATCTTTCCAAGTTTGACGGAATGAGCCGCAACAGCCTGATGGAATACATTTCCGAATTCCGTGATGACAACATGTACGCCATAGCAGAGCTCCTAAGGCGCGGGATAAGCATAGCGGAAATACATGATGCAACTAAGATCACGGAGATATTCCTCGAGGCATTCAAGTCCATAGTCGATATGGAGAAGACCCTGAGGGAGCGCGTGAATGACATCAAAACTCTCAAAGCCGCAAAGATAATGGGATTCTCAGATAAAGAGATCGCATTACTCTGGAATCTCAGCGAGACTGAGGTTTATCAGAAGAGGAAGAATAACGGCATCGTCCCTGTGTTCAGAATGGTTGACACGCTGCACACAGGCAAATATATAGCATATCTGTATTCCTCTTATACAGGAGAGAATGAATCCAGGCTCACAGACAAGAAAAAGATCATTGTGCTTGGAGCCGGCCCTATAAGGATAGGCCAGGGCGTTGAATTCGACTACTCGACAGTACACGCCGTGCAGACCATCAGGCGCGCCGGATATGAAGCGATCATTATAAATAACAACCCTGAAACTGTTTCAACAGACTACACCACTGCCGACAAGCTCTACTTTGAGCCGCTCACAACAGAAGATGTCATGGCCATCATCGACTTTGAGCAGCCTGAGGGAGTCATCGCCACACTCGGAGGCCAGACTGCCATCAACCTGGCAGAGCCTCTTATGGAGAGAGGCGTAAAGCTCATCGGAACGGACTGCGAAGCCATTGACCGTGCGGAGAACAGAGACAGATTCGAAAAGGTGCTGGAGGACCTCGGTATCCCGCAGCCACCGGGACGCGCAGTCACTAAAATAGAAGACGGAGTCAGGGCAGCGGCCGAGATAGGCTATCCTGTTCTGGTAAGGCCGTCGTTTGTGCTCGGCGGACGCGCCATGCAGATAGTAGGCGATGAGGCTCAGCTGAGGCAGTATCTGAAGACCGCGGTTGAGATCGACGAGGACAAGCCAGTTCTGGTGGACAAGTATATACTGGGTAAGGAGGTCGAGGTCGACGCCATATGCGACGGACGCGACGTATTTGTTCCGGGTATCATGGAACTTGTTGAAAGGACAGGCATCCATTCCGGAGACTCGATCTCGGTCTATCCGGCATTCTCCATAAGCAACAAAGTGAAAGGCCTCATACTGCAGTACGCAAAAAAACTGGGCACGGGCATAGGCATAATAGGACTTTACAACATTCAGTTCATTGTTGATGAGAATGATGATGTATTCATAATCGAAGTGAATCCGAGATCATCAAGAACGGTCCCGTTCCTTTCAAAAGCGACCGGATACAGCCTCGCGGACATCGCGACAGAGGCTATTCTGGGCAAATCGCTTAAGGAGCAGGGCATATTCGACCTCTATCCTGAGGAGAAGAAGAGATTCTATGTAAAAGTCCCTGTCTTCAGCTTCAACAAGATAAAGGGACTCGACACGTATCTCTCGCCTGAGATGAAGTCCACCGGAGAGGCGATAGGCTATGACAACAAGCTGAACCGCGCGCTCTACAAGGCTCTTATCGCGTCAGGCACAAAACTGCGCAACTATGGTACCGTGCTGGCGACGCTTGCCGGAGATGACAAGGCGGAGGCGCTTCCTTTGATAAAAAGATTCTACAACCTGGGGTTCAATATAGAGGCGACCCACGGCACTGCTGTTTTCCTAAGAGAGAACGGCGTAAGAACGCGTGAGATGAAGAAGATAAGCGAGGGCTCGGATGAGATCCTTGAAGCGATCCGCAAAGGCCATATCGCGTATATCCTCAATACCAGAAAGGCAGGCGACCACGTGACCGCAAACGACGGAGCCCTGATAAGGCAGTGCGCAAGTGAAAACAATGCGACACTCTTTACCTCGCTCGACACGGTAAGCGTGCTGCTCGACGTACTTGAAGAAACAACTCAGACTATTTCAACAATAGACGCATGATCCTATGATGAAACTTATACACGCTGACATAGTTTATTCAGAAGACAGGGAGCATCTTGCGGTGCATCCTGACAGCTACATTGCTGTTGAGAAAGGAAAGGTGAAGGGCATCTGGCCTGTGATCCCGGAGGAGTACCGGAATGTCCCGGTGACAGATCATGGAAACGGTGTTCTGATCCCTGCTTTTTCGGATCTTCACGCGCATGCTCCGCAGTATCTCAACAGAGGTCTTGAAATGGACCTGCTGCTTGAGGACTGGCTAAATAAGTGCACTTTCCCGCTGGAGGCAAAGTATGCGGACCCGGGATTCGCGAAACTCGTTTACGACGCTTTTGTCGATGACATGCTGGCCAACGGGACCATGCATGCCTGCGTTTACGGGACGATTCACAGCGAAGCTACGTCATATCTGATCGAGAGGATGGACAGCGCAGGCATAAAAGGATTCGTTGGCAAGGTCAACATGGACCGCAGCGCTCCGGCAGATCTCTTGGAGGATGCTGAGGAGTCGGTACGCGAGACCGAGGCCCTCCTTGAAAAATACAGCGGCAACAAAAATACTAAACCGATACTCACGCCGAGGTTTGCTCCGACATGTACCGGAAAGCTTCTGTATGATCTTGGGAAGCTGGGCAAAAAGTATGGAGTGGGGATGCAGACGCATCTCGTCGAGTCACTCTGGGAGGCGGAGCAGGCAAGAGTGCTGTTTCCTGAATGCTCATGCGATACGGAAATATACGAGAAGGCGGGACTGATGGATAACGGACCTGTCATAGGCGGGCACTTCATATTCCCATCGGAAGATGATATCCGCATCATGCAGAAATATGACAGCTATGCCGTACAGTGCCCGGACGCGACCATCAGCGTCATTGCCGGTATAATGCAGACGGGCGCTCTGCTCGACAGGGGAATGAAGATAGGATTTGGCAGCGACATATCCGCCGGGCATCACATCGGAGTCTACACACAGGCTGCCCGGGCGGTCCAGCTGTCCAAACTGAAGGAATTCTATGAGCCTGAAGGCAACCGCAAGATCAGTTTCCCGGAGGCGTTCTGGATGGCTACAAAACAGAGCGGAGATCTCTTTGGCGGCACAGGCTCGCTGGAGCCGGGCTCGGTATTTGACGCGCTTGTCATAGACGGTCTTTCCGACGCAGCCAGAGATCTTTCACCTGCACAGACCGTGGAGAGATTCTGCTACATCGGAACTAAAGAGAACATAAAAGCGAGGTACATCAACGGGAAGCAGATATGATCCTGCTGACCATTTCTTCTATGTTTTCCCGTGATGTCGCAAGATTGATACGAATAAAGGTGCTGCTGTTGCTTCCTCCGAACCACGAACCGTAGTCGAAGGCAAGGCGGCACTTTTTCTGTATAAAAGCTTCTATATTTTCAGCTTTCACATACGCGCCCATAACCATAAATGCATTTCATCAATAGTGTGATACAATAATCAATGGATAGAAAAGAAAAGGAGAATACATAAATGATCACAGGAAAGCAGAGAAGCGAGCTCAAGAAACTGGCGCAGGAGCTTAAGCCTGCAGTCATGATAGGCAAGGACGAAGTAACACCGGCTATTATTCAATCTATAGATGATTATCTGACAGCTCATGAACTCGTGAAGGTGCAGATCCAGGAAGGTTCGCTTGCCGATCCGAAGGAAACAGCAAACGATATCGCTAAAGAACTCGGGGCGGAGTTCGTACAGGCGATCGGCAGGAGATTCGTTCTGTACAGACAGGCCGCTGACCCGGACAAAAGAAAGATCTATATATAGACAATGCATGACATCTGGAATCCGTGGCATGGATGCAAAAAATGCAGTGAAGGCTGTGAAAACTGCTATATGTATTATCTCGATGATAAGAGAGATAAAGACGGTTCTGAGGTATACCTTACCTCCAACGCCCGGTATCCTCTGTCCAAAGACAGAAAAGGACGATACAAGATACAGAGCGGTGAAAAGATCAGCGTCTGTATGACATCGGATTTCTTCCTGGAGGAAGCAGATCAATGGCGCGGCGAAGCGTGGGACATAATGTGCATGAGAAGCGACGTGATCTTTATACTGGTCACCAAAAGACCGGAGAGGATCCCGGAGTGCCTGCCTGCGGATTGGGGCGACGGATGGGAAAACATATTCCTGAATGTGACGACAGAGAACCAGAAGAGGGCCGATGAGCGGATCCCGCTGCTTCTTGAACTGCCGTTCAAACATAAGGGCGTATATGTCGCTCCTATACTGGGGCCGGTGATCCTCGGAAAGTATCTTGACAGCGGGCAGATAGAGCAGGTCGTGTGCGGAGGAGAGAACTATGGAGGCAGAAGACCCTGTGACTTTGATTGGGTGAGATCGCTGAGGGCAGAGTGTGAGGCAAGAGATATAACATTCTGCTTCATGGAAACGGGGACGGTATTCATCAAGGACGGAAAGAAATACACCCTGAACGGCAAGCGCCTCCAGACAAGTCAGGCGCTGAAGTCCGGGATGAATTATCAGGGCAGACCAATGGAGTTTGAGCTGGTCGACAGCTGGGGGCTTCCGGTGCCGGAAGACATGCTTTATGTGAAGCACTACCGCGATAATTGCAGGGAGTGCGCGATGAAGCTCATATGCAATGGCTGCAGCGACTGCGGAAAATGCGAAAAGCAGCTTTAAGCGATAAGAAAGAATACAGTTAAGGAATGTTATATATAATCAGGCACGGACAGACAGAACTGAATACGAAAATGCAGATGCAGGGCAGGAGCGACCACCCGCTGAATGAGACCGGCCTGGCGCAGGCAGAGGAAGCTGCCGGACGTCTTGCAGCCATGGGAGTGAAGATAGACAAGGTCTATACGAGCCCGCTCAAAAGAGCTGTCAGGACTGCCGAGGCGATCGCTCCGGGTGCGGAATGCATCATTGATGAAAGGCTGATCGAAATGGATTACGGCCCTTATGAGGGCATGGATCTGAGAGCCCCGGCTCCCGAGGTCATGGCTTTTTTTGAGGACTTTGTAAATGTACCGGCACCAAAAGGGATGGAGCCGCTTCATGAGGTAGTAGAGAGACTCGGACGCTTTCTTGAAGACATAAAAGAGGAGGCAGAAACTTCAAACATTCTCGTTTCCACACATGCCATAGCCATGAAGGGCGCTCTTGAGTATCTGACGCCTGAATCACGCGGAAGCTACTGGTCAAAATACATAGGAAACTGCAACATATATGCTGCCGAAGTCAGAAACGGGACTTTTACAGTACCCCGCTGTGTCGCAGGCGAAGGAGAGTAACAGATG
>JBGUME010000227.1:0-10591 GCA_045116695.1 Anaerovoracaceae bacterium
AGCGCGTGAGCCACCCTTTGCTCTGCATGATAATAGCCATACAGGTAGATGGCCTGCACGTCATCGATGCTGTCGTCTTCAAGCTCACCGGCAAACACCATGTCCCTCAGAGAATCCTGGACATTATCCATCATAACATCCAGGAATGCCGCCGTCTTTTCAACAAGAAGCCTCTCGGGCACCAGCGTGCTTCCGCTTGCGGCCCAGGCCTTGAGCATGTATCTGATGCCGCTCTCTATCCTTACGCTGCTGTCAGGCTCCACGCCTATGCGCGCAGCGATCTCATCCGCTTTGTTGAAATTGATGCCGCGGATATCTTCTGCCAGGATATACGGGTTTTCCTTAACGATGCGCACTGAGTCTTTGCCGTAGATCTTGTAGACACGTACCGCCTCGCTCATCTCAATGCCGAGCTCCCGCAGTTCTATCGATGTATTCGCGAATTCTCTCGATTCACCAAAAGATTCCGCGATCTTCGCAAGCGTCTTTGCGCCTATTCCGTTCACCTGAAGCAGTTTTTCCGGCGTCTCCTCAATAACTGTCAAAGCCTCATCTCCGAAAGTTTCGACTATCGCTCTCGCCGTAGCCGGACCTATGCCCCTGATATTGCCTGCAGAAAGGAATTCGAGGATAGCGTCGGCTCCTTCAGGCATTACCTCTTCGTAACTTGCGAAGCTGAACTGCTCGCCGTACTTAGGATGCACGGTGAATTTTCCCTCAAGCCTGTATGCGGTCCCTGTCCTTGGCTCAGCAAAAGAACCGGCTATACGGAATGAGCCTTCTTCTGTATCGAAGACCGCTACGGTATAGCCGTTCTCAGGATTGTTGAATATTATCTTTCCGAGCTTGCCTTCCTGCTGCATTTATCAGAATGTCCTTTTATAGAGTCTCCTGTTATCAAGCGTGAACACCCTCTCGCTGAAGCCGCCCGGCTCTACATTGCTGAGCGCATCCTCCATGTCGAACATCTTGGCGTCGACCATGTCGAGGTAATGGAGCATTTCTGCCTCCGGGAACAGCGGCTTTTTAGGGCTGCCGAATTCAGGCTCATAGTGATGGCTGAGTGCCATGTGCTGCATAAGCAGGCATTTTTCCTCATCGATCCCCAGCTCCATGCAGCGCTCGCCTATGATCTCTACTCCCATGACAAGGTGGCCCAGCATTTTGCCCTCAAGCGTGTACTCGGAAACTACCCCGTTCTTGTCGGAATCGAGCTCATCAAGTTTCTGTATGTCATGGAGAGCGACTCCCGCCAGGAGCAGATCTTTGTTCAGAAACGGGTAGACCTCGCAGGCGCGCTCGCCCATCATCATCATTCTCTTGACATGCCAGAGCAGGCCGGCGTATTCAGCGTGATGATTGCTCATGGCTGCCGGCCAGTACATAAGGCGTCCTTTTTCCTCCTCATAGAAACTGAGGCAAAGCTTTTTAAGATCTTCATCTTCGAAGGCTTTGATGCGGCCGACTATGAAATCATACATATCCTCAGGCTTCTCAGGAGCGGCCTTGAAGAGATCGGCCCTCTCGTACGAGCCTTCCTGGGCCCTGCCCTTGATGACATCGATAACGAGCTGGTTTTGGCCCTTGTAGTCGCGGCACCTGCCGACTATCGTTATCACCATGCCTGATTCGATCTTTGAAAAAGCTTTTATCTCATCAGGTGTGAGATTCCACTTCACCGCCTGCATGTCTCCCGTCGCGTCGGCGAGCGACATATAAAGGTGTCTCTTGCCGTTGTTGCCATCGCGTATGTCGGCGCTTTTCACTAGATATCTGTCTTCAATATGGTGACCTTCATCAGGCCTGAGGTCTTTGATGTAATACGGTTTCATTCATTTCTCCTTGTGTCCGATACCGGCTCTCCCGGTATCGATGCAATTATTATCCGAATCATTATACCACAGCCCCGCTGTATGATATAATGAGCGGGTGAAGAAACACATCTGATCTTTAATCCATGATTGAAGATTCGGTCACAATATTATTATCTGTAAACGAACGGAGGCGCTTATGGGATTTGATGCTGAAAAAGCCGTAAAGGCGACAGTTGAATGGATAAGAGACTGGTTCGATAGAAACGGACCGGGCTGCAACGCGATAGTCGGTATCAGCGGAGGAAAGGACAGCTCTATTGCCGCCGCCCTCTGCTGTGAAGCTCTCGGCAGTGACAGGGTCATAGGAGTGCTGATGCCTAACGGCGAACAGTCCGACATTGACATGGCTAAGCTGCTGGTTAAGCATCTCGGAATAAAGCATTACGTCATAAACATCAAGGCCGCGTTCGATGCCATCATCGAGCAAATGGAGCTGGCGGAGATCGAGGTCTCAAAAGATTCGATCATAAATCTTCCGCCCCGCCTTCGTATGTCGACTCTCTACGCTGTAGGCCAGAGCCATAACGGCAGAGTCGTGAATACCTGCAACCTGTCTGAGGACTGGGTAGGATATTCGACGAGATACGGCGACTCGGTGGGCGACTTCAGCGCCATGTCCTGCTTCACGACCGCTGAGATAAGGGCAATGGGCAGAGTGCTTGGCCTCCCTTCGGTCCTCATAGAGAAGGTCCCTACCGACGGACTCTCCGGCATGTCAGACGAGGATAAACTCGGCTTCACTTACGAAGTGCTGGACAGATACATCCGCACCGGTGAGATCGACGATCAGGCAACCAAGGAGCGCATAGATTCGCTGCATAAAAAGAACCTCTTTAAGCTGAGGTTCATGGATTGCTTCAAATATGACGGAGTCGCTGTCAAGGCTGATGAATAAGCCTTGAGCGCATAATACAAGTCAGGCCCGGGTCACCCCGGGCCTTGTTATTATTATTCTTCTTCCTTTATCCTGTCGATCACAGTCTTATAGCCGCCCTCTCCGTAAGCCAGGCATTTATTGACGCGGCTGATCGTAGCAGAACTTGCGCCGGTCTTCTTGCTTATCTCGCTGAACACGGCTCCCTCATCAAGCAGCCGCGCGACCTCCAGCCTCGCTGACAGATCCAGCACTTCCTTGATCGTCGCCACGTCATCAAAGAACTTGCGGCATTCATCTTCATCCTTAAGCGCCAGAACAGCTTTATAGAACTGGCTCATGTTTTTTCTGTCTTTATCCGTGATCATGGTGCACCGCCTTTCCCGCAGTCCTTTCGATGCGTATTTTTTTATTTGTTATATAGTATACACCTTTCACGCTTTAATGTGCTAAAGTGTTATGTTTTCTTTTGCATTTTTTCAAGTTGAATTACTTTCACCATGGGAATATTATGTATCACATGAAAAAGATACACGAATCGACATTGACTCACAGGATAGCGGCTTTCATTTGCGGACTCTGTCTGCTGCTCATTTTGCTTATCACCTCTTTCCAGGCTGTTTGCTACTGGATACCGGACTGGTGGCGCAATGAGTATGCCAAATATGACACGCCTTCCAACGTCAGGGGCGAGATGTCGCTCGACGACGCCGTCCACGTCACTGAGGACATGCTGGAGTATTGCATAGGCAGGCTCGACACCCTCGATGATACCGAAGCTACTATCGACGGCGTTACAAAGCCGTTCTTCACCGAGCGCGAGAAATCGCACCTCGCGGACTGCAGGGTACTGTTCCAGAAAGGTCTCCGCGCGCGCGTAATAGCGTGCCTGCTTCTTGCCGCGTTCGTGATCTATATCTACATGCATAATGAAAAAAATACCCCTTCGCTTCTCGCGAAAGGGTATCTGAAGTCGCTTATCTTTATTGTGATAATCGCCGCGGTCATTGCCGTTCTTTGCGTGATAGACTTCACTATGGTATTCACGGAGTTCCATCACATCTTTTTCGATAACGACCTGTGGATACTCTATCCGGATAAGGACCAGTTGATCAATATCATGCAAGAGGATGTGTTCTCCGATGCCGCGATGTGGATCGCCGGGATCTGGCTTGCCGCAGCAACATTGTTCGCCGCTGTTTCAGCCGTCATCCTTCGCCGCGGCAGAACAGCCGCTTACTCTGTGAACAGCGGAGTCGAGTAGTATCTGTCGCCGCTGTCAGGAAGCAGAGCCACTATGGTCTTGCCCTTGTTCTCAGGCTTCTTTGCATATTCGAGTGCCGCGGAAAGCGCAGCGCCGGAAGATATGCCTACGGAGATGCCTTCTTTTTTTGCGAGCAGCTTGGCTGCTTCAAATGCTTTCTGTCCGTCAGCCTTGTAGACCTCATCGTAGACAGTCGTGTTCAGTACGTCAGGAACGAAGCCTGCGCCGATGCCCTGGATCTTATGAGCTCCCGCTCTGCCTTCGGAAAGGACCGGTGAATCTGCCGGCTCCAGTGCCACTATCTTTACTTCCGGCTTCTGTTCCTTGAGGTATTCCCCAACGCCTGTGAGCGTGCCGCCTGTACCTACTCCGGCGATAAAGACATCTACCGCGCCGTCAGTATCCTTCCAGATCTCCGGGCCTGTTGTCGCCTTGTGTACCGCAGGATTCGCCGGGTTCACGAACTGTCCAGGTATGAATCCTCCGTCTATCTCTTTTGCGAGTTCCTCAGCCTTTTCGATAGCGCCCTTCATGCCCTTTGAGCCTTCTGTCAGGACTATCTCAGCGCCATATGCCTTAAGGATGTTGCGTCTTTCAACACTCATCGTCTCAGGCATGGTCAGGATGGCTCTATACCCTTTAGCAGCCGCGATGGATGCAAGGCCGATTCCGGTGTTTCCGGATGTAGGTTCTATGATGACCGAACCTTCCTTGAGAAGGCCCTTCTCTTCCGCGTCTTCTATCATCGCCTTAGCGATCCTGTCCTTTACGCTGCCGGCAGGATTGAAGTATTCAAGCTTTACCAGCACTGTCGCTTCGAGGTCCAGCTCTTTTTCGATATTTGTAACTTCTACAAGCGGTGTGTTTCCGATAAGTCCAAGTGTTCCTTTATATATATTAGCCATTTCTTTTGCTTCCTTTCTTGCTTTGATTCACTGAATTACGCATATCCCTTACCCTGCCCGGGAGCAAACAAAAGCCCGGGGCTTTTTATGCTCCCGGGCGTATCACTCGATTTCAGGGATCGGATTCCGATGTGTTACGAGGTGCGTGTCATCCTATGACAAGACCCCGGCCATACATCGCGCCCGGGAGCTTTGCGTCAGACAACAACACATCATGTTATTTTTATTTGTAAGAGGGAGATAAGCAGTTTTCATCGTCCGACCCTTTTCAAAATGTTATCTGTGATTGACGGTATTCTAACTCTTATTTCCTACCAAGTCAATAGGTATTTAAAACTGTTCTTGTATCTTATTTGATACCAAATCCGGCATGATCCCCCCTGGAGACTACCGTCTCATATCCCACTGAAGCTATGCGCATCGCCATGCAGCGGATGCATTCAGCCGCTTCATCTCCTGTGCAGATCTTGTTGTCATACAGCAGGTACTTTCCCCTTACATCCGAAGGCGAAAGGTTTGGCATCACGACGTTGGCGCCGGCCAGTATGCCCTTTTCGCGCCCGCGGGGATCGATCGTTCCAAGCGCGGTAGTTGCCGGAAGCAGCACATCAGGCAGAATAAGGCGGATGACTGACAGCAGCCTGAGAGTCATCTCCACGGTCCCCGCAGGGCATTCCGCGTACTGCGTGTCATGATGCGGGATGAACGGGCCTATTCCCACCATCTCCGGTCTGAATTCCTGTAGGAATCTGAGGTCCTCCACCAAATGCTCTGTTGTCTGATAAGGGGACCCTACCATCATGCCGCAGCCAACCTGATAGCCTATCTCCTTTAGATCGCGCAGACACTGCATACGGTGCTCGAAAGACATCCCTGCTGGGTGAAGCATCTCGTAGTGCGCCTTGTCCGCGGTCTCATGCCTGAGAAGATATCTGTCAGCTCCGGCGTCGAAGAACTTCTGGTAGCTCTCCTTCTCAAACTCGCCCAGGGACAGAGTGACCGCGCAGTCAGGGTACTTATCCTTTATATCTCTGATGATCGAAACTATAAGCTCGTCCGTGTAAAACGGATCCTCTCCTCCCTGCATCACAAAGGTTCGGAAGCCAAGCTCATAGCCGATGTCGCAGCAGGAGAGGATCTGCTCTTTGCTGAGGCGGTAGCGTTCGCAGTTTGTGTTGCCGCTGCGTATCCCACAGTAATAGCAGTTGTTCCTGCAGATGTTGGAGATCTCGATGAGCCCGCGAAGGTATACATCCTTACCATAATACGCTTCACGTACCTTGCGGGCCTTTTCAGAGATATACTCATCAAAGCCCGGAGCATCGCAAAGCAGGACAGCCTTCAACTCTTCGTCTGTCAGGTCATGCTCATTCTCAAGCCTGTCTATAAGATATTTCCACTGTGTCTTATCTGCTGTTTCTTTCATGATGAATCAATTCTAACAAAAAAGCTGTCAGATGACAGCCATTTTGTATAGTTTGTAGATATTGTATGTAAGAGGGATGAAAGTATTATGGTGCGGTTAGAATTATCTAACTCTTTCTTTCAAGCACATATTAGCACCTCTATTTCCTATTGTCAAGGTAGGATTTGAAGTTTTCAAAAAAATATTTTCAATAAAACCGCTGCCTTCCGGCAGCGGCTCTGTATCCCCTTTTCTCTTGTTTAAAGGTGCTGATTCCTTGGGATCCTGTCGTACCACTTGAGCAGGAACGGCTCGATCATCGAGGTCAGCTTCATGTCAAGATTGAAGAAGTAGACCGTGAATGTGACCACGAAGAACGCGAGGCCTCCGGTCAGAACATACAGTAATGCTTTTGCGAGTTTCTTTTTCATATATGTGCCTCCGTTAATCTATTTTACCATGCATTCTCGTCCTCGAGGAACTCGAGTGAAGGATCAAGCGGTTCTTCCTGCATGACTGTTCTCATGTACTGGTTGACCTGATCTCTTACGCCCTGTCTCGAGATGACGCGAGGGTCGAAGAGCTGGTGGTCTACCCAGATCAGAGGAATGCCGCGCTCTCTTGCCTTATCTTCGAAGAGTCCGTGCATGCCGTCCAGGGCCTTACAGGTGATGTGCTCCCAGAGGATGATCATATCTGCATTAAACTCTTCAACAAACTCAAAGAGGTCGTCCAGCAGTACTTTGTATCCGCCGTGTGTACGGTTACGCATGATCATCTCTTCCGTCAGCATGGCCATGTCGTAGTAAGCCTGCTCTCTGTTCTCAGGAGTATCAGTATCCGCGATCATCTCAGTGTTGATGCAGCTGAGCATGTCAGTCAGAGGAACGATGCCCCAGCAGTTGAGCAGCCATACGAGAAAGTCCATGTAATAGTGTGACTGAACGCCCCATACGATCGCTCTGTGGCGGTACTCAGGAGCAGCCATCTTTCTCTTCTTGTATGCCTTCTCCGCCAGCTTCATGAGACGCTTGTCAGCTGTCTCGAATTCAGGAACCTTGCCGCAGATGGCCATGTATGTGGTCTCTGTGTAAAGAGCGAGGTTTCCGCCGAAGATCTGCGGATAGTCGGTCTTGTTCATGTCGAGCCACTCGTTGCGGCACTTGGTCGCGAAGTTGACTCTCTTAGCGCATTCGAAGTAGTAATCCCAGTCCCACTTGTGGCCTGTATGCTCTTCGATGAACTTGATGGCTCTTCTGACTTCTTCAGCGGCGTATTCCTGAACGTCGTCTTCCTTGTGACGGAGCGGAGCCGGCAGCTGGAATACAGGAATGCCGTCTTCCTTCTCGAGTCTTTCAGAGATGACTCCGTTTCCGAGCAGTGAGCCGTCGCATGTGGTGTTGCACTGTACAGCGCAGGCACCGAGGATAGGAGCGTCGTCGTCGATGGATACGCCGGCCTCAGCCTCAGGCATCGGGCAGACATCGCCAGGGAGTCCGTACTCCTGAGCTACGTCGATGTAGTGCTCCATCGCGTGCTGGTTAAGCAGCACGGATACGTATGTTGAAGGAGTCTCACGGGATGTGCATTTCAGGTTAGGGAATCCCATCATGACTGCTGTCATCTCGTTCTCGTCAACGAGTACGTTGATCTTTGAAAACTCCTCGTCGTTACCGGTCCTGCGGTCGCCGCGGGCCAGTGTGTTGAGCAGCTTGGCTACGTCGATGATGATAAGGTCCTGTTCCTCATGAGCCATTCTGAGGTATTCGCCTCTGAGACCCTGGGTGAATCTGTCTACCATCATAGGTACTGCCAGGTAGTTTGCCATCCAGCGGTATCTGAAGAAGAACTTTATGTTGCGCGGTTTTGCAACGAATTTTCCGAGTGTGAGCATGATGCCCAGCCATCTCGAATAATCGTAGAGAGTGTCTCCCACTCCGCGCCACTCACGGCGTTTTCTGACCTTGCCATGAGGCTTGTAAAGGTCGCCGTATCTTGTATCGCCCTTTATCTTTTCAGGGTTTACCATGGTCTTGAATTTTCTGACTGCCATCACTAACCCTCCTTCTGAATCTTCTTGATATCGATGCTCTCAAGGAAAGCCTGCACACGTGTGCGCATCTGTCCTGACGAACCGATAGTGTATGGTCTGTCTACGGCGAGCACCGGCCAATCATACTTGTTTCTGAGGATGTGTGAGCCCATCATTCTTTCATAAGCCCATGGGTCGCAGAACTTCATCTGCTGATAGATGATGCCGTCAGCCTTGTACTCTTTAGCGAGCTCGTCGACATATGAACGGCGTCCGTCCATCGTCACGGTATCCATGTAGCGAGGGCACTCGCCTCTGTACATGTAAGCGCTGCAGAGCTGTGTAAGAGCATCCTCTTCATCATTGAGGTAGATAGGATCTCTGCCAGGAAGCGAGCCGTAGCAGAATCTGTCAGCGCAGACAAATGCGCCGCTTTCCTCTACCAGTTTGATGAAGTCGGTATCATCGACCTCGGAGCCGACGACCTCTACCCTTGCCTTGAACCAAGGCTTTGGATCAGGTTTTCTCTTCTTGAGTTCTTCGAGTGTCTCTTCGAGTTTGTCAATGATGAGGTGCTTAGGAGCCACGTACGATGCCAGGCAGAAGACGCTGAACTCGTATCCGGTGATAGTCGGCTCGTCAAGCTTGCGGAAGTCTCCGATCGCTCTGATGAGCTCGCATACCTTGTTATGTTCGTCGACAGCCTTGCGGATGGCAGCATCGGAAATGTCGATGCCGTAGTTCTCAGCCAGCGGCTTGAGGATGTGGTTCTTGCACTGAACGACATAGAGGTTGAGGCCGTTATAGTCAGCCTTCATAGGGATCTCCATGTAGTCGAAGAAGAATCCCTTCTTGTCCTTTCCCATCGCCTGGAGAACATCCATGTTCTCTACGCAGCGGTTCAGCATGGTGCAGCCGTCAGGTGTGATGACAGCGTCCAGGAAGTTGTAGCCTCCCTCAAGAGCTCTCTCAAGAATGGCTCTTGAATATTCGCAAAGGAAGCTGGTCAGATAGTAGGTGCCTACATCGATCGAACCCGTGCGCGGAGCGCGGAGTCTGCTTGAAAAACAGCCGGGCAGATTGAGAAGAGGCTCAGGCACGTTCTCGCACATATAGCCTATGCACTTCATGCCCTCTTTCTGGGCCTGCGCAACAAGCTCATTGTTTGCTTCCTGAAGCAGGTCCTCGAAAAAAAACAGGTGCTTTAAATCTTTCATCTCTCCCTCTCTTTGGTTAACATATGCGGCCTCCGGACGGCCGCCGGATACCCGAGAAAAAGGTACCCACACTAGTGTTCATATTCTATCATGCGAAACTGTTTTCAGACAATTAGTTTCATCTATAATACGCAAAATTAATCTAAAAAAACATCCCTCTGCAGGGGATATCGCGATATCGGTGTTTTGCGGCTTGACCGAAAAGAATCCCGATAGCTGATCCGGTCCTTGACTTATACCCTTGCGGGGTATATATTTGTTTTGCGGATACCCCCGCAGGGTATAGCAGCTATTTCGTATAGTTTAATGAACGAGGTTACATATGACAGATAAAAATGATACCCGTAAAGACATCGCGGCAAAAGACTGCTGCGCATGCAGCGAAAAACACAAGGAACGCAGCCCTGAAGAATACAAGGATCTGATAAACAGGCTCAGCCGTATCGAGGGACAGGTTCGCGGCATCAAGGCGATGGTAGAACGCGGAGCATACTGCCCCGATATCCTGATCCAGACATCAGCCGTCAATTCGGCTCTGAACAGCTTCAGCAAGGTCCTGCTGTCAAACCACATCCGCACCTGTGTAAGGAACGATATACGCGACGGCAATGATGAAGTCGTTGAAGAGCTCGTCACCACTCTTCAGAAAATGATGAAGTAAACGGAGGGTGCTGAAAATGGAGCAATACATAGTCACGGGAATGAGTTGCGCCGCCTGTCAGGCGCGGGTCGAAAAGGCTGTGTCCAAAGTAGAGGGTGTCGACTCGTGTTCAGTCAGCCTTCTTACGAATTCAATGGGAGTCGAGGGAAACGCTGCTCCTGAAGATATCATACGCGCCGTTACCGAAGCGGGTTACGGTGCCAGCTTAAAGTCTGCCGATACCGCTCAGAACGCTGACCGGAGCAGCTTTGCCGCCGATGAGGCTGCGCTCGAAGACAGAGAGACACCGGCCCTTAAAAAACGTCTCATCGCATCCATCGGATTTTTGCTGATACTCATGTATTTCTCGATGGGTCATA
>JBGUME010000228.1:0-5958 GCA_045116695.1 Anaerovoracaceae bacterium
GCCTCAAATATGCAGGTGTAGTTTAATGGCAAAACTTGAGCTTCCCAAGCTTACGTCGAGGGTTCGATTCCCTTCACCTGCTCCATAAATAGGACTCCGGAGACAAATCCCGGAGTCCTTTTTATTGCCTAAATTCGTTGAAAATACTGCGTTTGAGGCTTGTGGCTCAAGTCCACTCAAGTCCAAAAAAGTCCACTCAGGTCCAAGGAGTTGGGGTAAAAATGGTGGGATGTCCCGTGCGGTTGTACGGAATCGAAGTTCTATCCTAAGAAAAGAAAATGTTGGAATTTCAATGATTTGAAGATGCCTTCCTCATAATATAATTCTTTCTTTTCATTCATTTTAGTACCTCAATTTCTCGCAAATCTCCTCTAGCAGTTCTGCGTACTTATGGTGCTTCATCTGCGGGAAAGCGCGCAGCAGTCTCCCTGCTCCGAAATGCCTGCTGCTCAGAATGCGCTCTTCGAGTGCTTTACGCTTAGCCGTAAGTTCGGCACGTGATGCCGCCATCTGAGCCAGAGTCTCAGCTTTGCTTGTCTCGATCGCCTCTCTTGCTTCAGTCCTGGCAGCTGAAATATGCTCTATTGCCTCAGCACCCGCAAGCGAAGCCTGGACCTTCGCGTCATCAACGCGCTGCTTGGTCTCAAGGGTCCTGGTTCCGATTTGGTTGCTAAGTTCATTGCTGACAACGCGCATGCGTCTCTGCATCTCATCGATCTCAGCCATACGCTTGTTGAGTCCTATCATTACACTGACTGAAACAGCAAAGTCCGCGATGTATGTTACTGAGAAGATTCCTATCAGCGCCCACCCTATATTCTGCGGGATGCGTTCAAGAATGCTGCTCAGCATCGGATATACAGCGCGCACAACGAGCAGTATGGACATGCCCCAGATGATGCTGAACTGGAGGCAGATATATCCGTTCAGATTGAAAGGCCTGTCCGAATAGTCCCACCATCTCGCGTGGAATGCCTTATCCAGGATCCACCCGCCGAACAGTTCAACAGCCGTCGCAAGGACGACTCCGAAGAGGAACACCTTGAGCGCGTTCTGCTCATAGAATTCTCCCTCACCCGTTATCTGAAGCAGGAAAAACACCGCCAGCACTCCGAATCCGTATATCGGGCATACGGGGCCGTTCAGAAATCCTCTGTTGACAACCAGCCCCTTGCTCACCGCCTGATATGCCACCTCGACACACCATCCGAGGAATGAGAATACGAGAAAATATTCAAGAATCGTATAAATAATCTGTAGCGTCATCTTTCAAATGAAAAGATGTCGTACGCCTTTCAGGAGTGCCGGCATCATGTGTGTAATTTCTATCTCTGATCAGCTGTTGAGAATGTTCATGAACTCCTCGCCTGTGATCGTCTCCTTCTCATACAGGTGAGCTGCAAGTTCGTCGAGCTTCTCTCTGTTCTCTGTCAGGATCTGTACAGCCTTCTCATGCTGCTGCTTGACAAGTTCAACGACCTTCTCATCGATCTTAGCCTGTGTCTCTGCCGAGCATGCGAGCGAAGTGTCTCCGCCGAGATACTGGTTCTGAACTGTCTCCATAGCGACCATGTCGAAGTCATCACTCATGCCGTAGCGGGTGATCATCGCTCTCGCCAGCTTGGTAGCCTGCTCGATATCGTTCGAAGCACCTGTCGTCACTGAGCCGAATGCAACTTCCTCTGCGGCACGTCCGCCGGTGAGAGTTGCGATCTTGTTCTCGAGCTCTTCCTTGTTCATGAGGTAGTGGTTGCCTTCATCGACCTGGAGAGTATATCCGAGAGCTCCCGAAGTACGCGGGATGATCGTGATCTTCTGGACAGGAGCTGAATTGGTCTGCTTTGCAGCGACCAGCGCATGGCCGATCTCGTGATAGGCAACTATCTTCTTCTCCTGGTCAGTAAGGATCGAATTCTTCTTCTGGTATCCTGCGATGACTACCTCGATGCTCTCCTCGAAGTCGGTCTGGCTTGCAGCCTTGCGCCCGTCGCGGACAGCTCTGAGAGCTGCCTCATTTACTATATTGGCAAGCTCAGCACCGGATGCGCCGGATGCCATTCTTGCGATAGCGCTGTAGTCGATGTTGTCCTCGACCTTGACGTTCTTGGCATGTACTTTTAGGATGGCTTCTCTTCCCTGCAGGTCAGGCAGCTCGACAGGTACTCTTCTGTCAAAACGTCCCGGTCTTGTGAGCGCAGGGTCGAGTGATTCCGGACGGTTGGTCGCAGCGAGGATGATTACTCCGCTGTTGCCCTCGAATCCGTCCATCTCAGTCAGAAGCTGGTTCAGAGTCTGTTCTCTCTCGTCATTGCCGCCGAGATTTCCGCTGTTTCTCTTCTGACCGATAGCATCGATCTCATCTATGAATACGATACACGGAGCCTTCTCCTTGGCCTGCCTGAACAGGTCACGCACTTTGGATGCTCCCATGCCGACGAACATCTCAACGAACTCAGAGCCTGACATCGAGAAGAACGGTACGTCAGCTTCGCCGGCTACAGCCTTGGCGAGCATGGTCTTACCTGTTCCCGGAGGGCCTACGAGCAGTACGCCCTTAGGCATCGAAGCTCCGATCTCACGGTACTTCTCCGGATTATGCAGGTAGTCTACGATCTCCTGAAGGTTTTCCTCTGCCTCATCGACACCCTCGACATCGCTGAATTTGATTCCGTCAGATGATTTTACATACACCTTGGCATTGCTCTTGCCCAGGTTGAACATCATCGATCCCGGGCCGCCGCCTGCCTTGTCCATCATCCTTCTGCTCAGATACTGACCTAGCACAACGAAAATGATTATCGGCAGTATCCAGTTCAGGAAGAAGCTTGCCGCCGGCGACATCTCCTCAACGATCTCGCTGGTGAACTCAGCTCCGGATGCATGGAGCCTGTTGACGAGATCCGGGTCATTCATGATGCCCGTCTTGTATGTCTTCGATCCGTCCTTGTTTGTAAAAAGGATCTTATTGCTCCCAATCTGCACCTTACCGATCTGATTCTTCTCAGTCATGGTCATGAAGGTGCCGTAGTCTACTTCCTTGATTTCCTGTTCTGCAACCATCGGAACGATCATGGAGTTCCACAGGAACAGGATCAGGAGAACTGCTATATAGAAGATAAGCAGCGGTTTCCGTGGTCTGTTAACCTCGTTCATAGTTATTCCTTTCTTTCATAATCTGATTAATACAGGTGAATGATAGCACCCGATCCAATACGCTTCAATCATCACAGGCCAATATACACACAATCTTCTAAATCCAAATGAAAAAACAGCCTGCAAAAAACAGACCATTAGTCACTTTTCCTTGTAAACAGTTATATTCTAAGCAAAGGATATAAACAGTTGGAGGAAATAGAGTAATAATTGGAGGAAAACGTATCAGGTTCCCTGTAGGTGTTGGAAATACTAGCATCTACATAAACGATTATGTTCACCTGCTCCACGTTGAGCCCCCGAAAGGGGGCTTTTTCTATGTATTGCGGCGGAGATTGCAATTAACGTACAATAGAAGAGTACTGACAGAGAAAGACTGCGCAGAAAGGTACCAAAGGCACCAAAAAGCCGGTCGGAAGGAGTACAAAGTAAAGGAAGGTGACCTTTTATGGCAATCGACAGAGCTGACTGGCATTGGGAGAGCGCGGAGAAGGAGTTCCGCGAGACGCACGGCATTACAGGCGAGCTGACACAGGAACAGATCAATCAGATCTGGCTGCTGGCCGCCAACCACATAGGACTTTTCATCCAGTGGATCATTGACCGCGGATTCGAAGGAGAGGACGCAGATCCTGAAGACTGCGCCAAAGTGCGCGCAAGGCAGATGACCGGCGCTGAATATCTGATGATCGACTGCGACGGCAAATTGTGGGAATCCGATATCTGCGAGGATGTTTTGCCATTCGCGATGGCTTACTACTATGATGAATCGGGCGAATATCTGTCGCACTACACAGAATGCTGCCTGGACGACGATGACAAGCCTTGCTATGGTGTGGTCACCGGTGAAGAGGATTACACACGCCTTAAGGCAAAAATGGATGAGGCGTATGACAGGTTTGTTTTGATGAGATGATCGTGAGATGATGGATTGAACGAATCAGAACTCTATAAACAGCTTGGGGAGATGGGACTCATATATCCTCTGGCGGTAAAGGATGCGGTCCCGTGCATAGCGCCGGGAGGGGCCGAACTGATACGCGACCGCTGTCTTGACCGCATATCCGCGCTATGTGATAATTCCATTAGAGACAGATAATTGTAGATATATGTAGATATAAAAGAGGAGGCACATATGGCCAAAGTAAAATGCACTATATGCGGAGCGTATCTCCCTGAAGGCACTGAAGAATGCCCTGTATGCGGAGTCAGTTCTGAAATGTTTGAGCCCGCGGGAATGGTAAAATGTACCTTCTGCGGAGCTGTTTTTGAAGAGGGCGTCGACACTTGCCCTATCTGCACTGTAGGCTCGGAATATTTTGTCCCGGCTACTGATGAAGATATCGCTTCAATGGTGAAGCCTGCAACGACAGGAGGCGGCAATCTGGTCAAATGTCTTGTATGCGGAGCGGAATTCGAGGAAGGAGCAGCGGCCTGCCCTGTATGCGGAGTCGGACCTGAAAATTTCGTAGCTGTTGAGAAAAAGGAAATCAGCTTCAAAAATGATACGGAAGAGGTGTTCGTGATACTCGGAGGCGGTCCTGCGGCCAAGAGCGCTGCCGAAGCGATAAGAGCCCGCAACGCGACTGCAACGGTCACGATCGTCACACAGGAATCGCATCTTCCATATAACAGACCGATGCTTACAAAGGGCATCGTCAGAGACTTCGGCTATAACGGACTGGCGATGGAAGGACCGGAGTGGTATGAGAAGAATGACATCAACTTCGTTCCGAATACAGTGGTCGTTAAGGCGGATACCGAGGCCAAAACAGTCGCTCTCCGTTTTGAGGACGGAAGCGAAGGGCAGCTCAAATATGACAAGCTGATTTACGCTCTCGGAGCTTACTGCTTTGTGCCTCCGATCAAGGGAGCGGATCTCGGTCATGTCGTTTCGGTCAGAAGCATATCGGACACTGACAGGGTGAAGCAGATAATAGCTGACCACAAAGCGTCAAAAGCAGTCTGCATAGGCGGCGGCGTAATGGGCCTCGAAGGAGCATGGGGTCTGAAAGAAGGCGGACTTGAAGTGACTGTGCTTGAAACAGCGCCGGGCCTTCTGCCGAGACAGCTTGATGATACTGCTTCGGAGATGCTCAAGGAGCTTTGCATCGAAGCGGGCGTAGATATAGTCACCGGAGCTAAGATCGCTGAGATCACCGAAAACGCCGTGGTCCTGGAGGACGGAACAGAATATGAAGCGCAGCTCGTAATCATGTCGACAGGTATGAGACCTTACACAAAGGTCGCTGAAGACAGCGGCATAGCGGTGGACAAGTGGGTGACTGCGGACAGCAAACTCCAGACAAACATCGCTGATGTCTATACAGCAGGCGACTGCTGCAGCGTCAACGGTCAGCCGCAGGCTTTCTGGGCACAGGCTGTGGAAACAGGCAGGATAGCAGGCGCGAACGCCGCAGGCGACAGTATAGAGTATAAGCCTATCGGAAGCTCGCTTGTTATGGAGGTATGCGGGACTTCGGTATTTGCCCTTGGCACCAACGGCAAGGATCCTGACAGGAAGTTCAGATCCGAGCAGATCAAGGACGACGTAAAGAAGACTTATTCAAAGTACTATTATGATCATGGCAAACTTGTCGGAACGATACTCATCGGTGACATTTCAGGCATGGGCGCCGCCATCTCAAAAATGAAATAAATCAAGGACTATCAGTCAATGAAAAGAGTAACTATCGAGACCGGACTCGGCAGGGTGACCGGTAAAGAAGAGAAGGGTGTCCGCATATTCAGCGGCATTCCTTACGCGGTAACGGAGCGTTTTGAGCTTCCAAAGCCGTATCCTGA
>JBGUME010000229.1:0-2136 GCA_045116695.1 Anaerovoracaceae bacterium
ATAGAGTTCCTCAACTGCTCGGTCAATCTGGCGCATCAGGCTGTCCGCACATATTACGTTAAGATCTACGAAGCCAAATTCCTCTCAGGTATTGTCGCGGGGCTGGCTGCGGCTTCTGACGGTACACATACCATCGGCTACTGTTCTGACTATCCTATCTACGGTACCATAGCCGGAATCAACGCGTTCGCGATAGGCGCTGCCATGGCGGATCCTCAGGTGAAGATCCAACTTGACTGGTATTCCAGGCGCGATACCAACTGGTGGTGGGACATGGTGGATAAGGGGATCCATGTGATATCCGCTGTGGACTCGCTTTACAGCGTTGACGGCAGTGATGCATATGGTCTCTGTTATGTGGAGCGCTGTGAGCCGGGCCAGGGAAACGACCTGTCCGGCAGCTGCCGTATCACCAATCTCGCAGCGCCTATAATCAAATGGGGCAAGCTCTACGAGATCATCATCAGGACCATGATAGAAGGCACCTATCATGCCAGCCGGGTTGACAAAAAGGATCAGGCCACCAATTACTGGTGGGGCATGGTGTCAGGTGTCGTGGACATAGAGCTGTCGGATGACCTGTCTCCGTACACAAAGAAACTTGTGGGCCTGCTTAGGGATGACATCATTGACGGCCGTTTCGACCCGTTTGATAAGCTCGACTCAAAGGATATCATCATGATGGATCAGCTAAACGAAAACATCATAGGCGAGATCCCTAAGATCGACTCGCTGAATGATGAAGCGCAGAATACCGTCAAATACGGCGGCGTCGAGAAGGCGAGGATAAAATGAAGCTGCTCCTGATCGCGGACAACGAAGAAAGATATCTTTGGGAAGACTGGAATCAGAACACCCGCAGAGAGCTGTCGGACATCGATCTCATACTGTCGGCGGGCGACCTGGATGCAAACTATCTGGAGTTCCTCGTTACCATGCTCAATGTTCCGCTTGTTTACGTACGCGGAAATCACGACGGGCATTATGATATAAAGCCGCCGGAAGGCTGCATCGACGCGGACGGGGAGATAGTGGAAGTGGCATGCGGCAAAGGCGCCGTGAAGGAGAAGATACGTATTCTCGGCCTGGGCGGTTCCATGAGATACAAAGACTATTCTGACGACATGTACACGGAAGAAGAGATGGCTTGGAGGATAGCTCATCTGCAAAAGGTGTTTTTAAGGGAAAGGCTCAAAGGAAAGAAGGGCTTCGACATACTCCTTACCCACGCTCCGTGCAAGGGTTACGGAGACATGGAAGACATAGCTCACACCGGATTTGAGTGCTTCAACAGGTTCCTCAGCAAGCATCAGCCAAAGCTGCATGTTTACGGTCATGTGCATGAGGAGTATGGTGTGTTCACGCGCTGCATGACACATCCGTCCGGTACTCTGCTGATAAACGCCAGCGGAAGCTACAGAATGGAGATATAGAAGAATGAAACACATGAAGGTAACGGTACTCGCGGATAATATAGATGGCGAAAACCTGAAAGGCGAGTGGGGCCTGTCTCATCTCATAGAGTACGGGGACAGGACCATACTGCTTGACGCCGGTCTGTCCGGCCTGTTTGCCGAAAACGCTGAAAAGCTCGGTATCGATCTTGAGAAGGTCGACTGTGCCGTTCTTTCGCACGCGCATGACGATCACGCAAACGGCTTTGACACTTTCTTCGAGGTCAACAGCCACGCTCCTCTGTATATTGCGGAGGGCTGCCGTGAATACTGCTATGATCTTGTGGACGGCCACTATAATTATGCGGGTATCCCGCGCGGCATCCTGAAGCGCCATGCTGACAGGATAATCAGGGCCGGGTCGGACATGATGATATATGACAGCATCAGGCTGCTTGGTCACAGCACTCCCGGGCTGGATAAACTGGGGATAGCCGAGAACATGTATCTGAAGCGCGGACCTCTGGGATATGTTCCTGACGATTTCAGGCACGAGCAAAGCCTCATATTTGAGCTGGATGACGGAGTCGCTGTGTTCAACAGCTGTTCGCACGCGGGCGCTGACAATATCGTCAATGAAGCGATACAGGCATACCCTGACCGCAAGATAAGGGCGATGATCGGAGGCTTCCATCTTTTCAACAAGAGTGATGATTATGTAAGGGCATTCGCGCACCGACTT
>JBGUME010000230.1:0-3273 GCA_045116695.1 Anaerovoracaceae bacterium
TACTGACGCGCCTGTCAACAATAGTAAAAATGAAAGCGAGGAAAAACTGATGCAGAAAACAATGAAGATCGAAGGAATGATGTGCCCTCACTGTGAAGCGGCGGTCAGGAAAGCTCTCGAGGCTCTCGATGGCGTAGATTCAGCCGAGGTCAGCCATGAGGCAGGTACCGCTGTAGTATCGATGTCGGCAGAGGTAGCTGACGCCGTGCTCAAGGAGGCAGTAGAAGCCAAAGAGTACAAAGTTACCGGAATAGAGTAAAGACATTTCGCAGGTACAGACATTTTAAATGGCGCAGCCGTATCATATGTTACGGCAGCGCCATTTTGTGTTTCTCCGGATCCGTCAGGCATTCGCCAGAGCTTTAATATCCTCCTCGCTTGTCGACCAGCTGGATGCCAGCCTTACTATCGTATGAGTGTCATCGTATATTCCCCAGCGGTCGAACGCGACCGACTTTCCAAGCTCAGCCATCTCCTCTTCGGTCATCAGTATGAGCTGCTGATTAGTCGGCGAATCCATATAGACCTGCCAGCCCTTCTCCTTGATGATCTCCCTTATCTTCAAGGCCATCTCTATCGCGTGGCGGCTGATCTTAAAATACAGATCGTCCGTGAACAGCGTGTCGAACTGTATGCCGAGCAGCCTGCCCTTAGCGAGGAGCGCTCCCCTTTTCTTTACGGATGTCATGAAGTGCTCCGGCCTGTTGTTCTTCGTGAAAACGACCGCCTCTCCGCAGAGCGCGCCTACCTTGGTGCCTCCGATATAGAACACGTCTGTCAGCCTCGCGATATCCTGCAGAGTCAGATCACATGCATCGCTCATGAGCCCGTAGCCCAGCCTTGCTCCATCGAGATACAGAGGCATCTTATATTCACGGCAGAGTCCGGACAGCGCTTCGAGTTCCGCCTTGCTGTACAGTGTGCCCGGCTCAGTCGGGAACGAGATGTACACCATACCCGGGAACACCATGTGATCGTGTGTCATGTCGCTGTAGAACTTCTCAAGATAAGCTCTGACTGTGTCTGCCTCCAGCTTCCCGTCCACCGACGGCAGCTCTATCACTTTATGACCTGTAAACTCGATCGCTCCCGATTCATGTACGCTCACATGACCGCTGTCCGCGGCGATAACGCCCTCCCAGTCGCGGAGCATCGAGGATATGACCACGGCATTCGTCTGTGTACCGCCTACCAGGAATTCCACCTGCGCGTCCGGCATTCCGCATGCCGCCTTTATCTTTTCCTTTGCGCTCTCTGTGTAATGATCCATTCCGTAGCCCGGCAGGCTCTCCATGTTTGTTTCAGCCAGCCTTTTGAGGATCTCCGGATGCGCTCCGGCTATGTAGTCGCATTCAAATGAAACCATTTCGTTTCTCCTTTATATCTCAAGTTTGCTTCTCAGATCGTCCGCGCACGCGCAGGCTGTCGACCAGCACATCTGCAGATTGTATCCGCCTGTTATGCCGTCAGCATCCAGCGCTTCGCCTATGATGTACAGCCCTTCAAATCGTTTCGCCTGCATGGTCGCGTTATCTATCTCATCGAGAGATACTCCGCCCGCGGTCACCATGCCGCGGTCATCGACCCTGCTGACTGTAAAGTCATCGTGGTCCAGGAAGGACGCCAGCACATTTGTCCTGACATCGCCGAGCAGTCCCCTCGAACGCTCCCGCAGTATGCCCTGCATGCGTTTAGGCAATTCATGCAGTTCCTTATTATAGCAAAGTCTTAACAGCTCACCCGGTCTGACATATTTCGAAATGTTGAGTATCACGGGACCTGAGAGCCCTTCATGAGTAAACAGAAGATCTCCCTTCATCTTCGCGGCCTTGCCTTTGCATGTATTGGCTGAGTCGCTGCTGAAAGCTATCACGGTGACATCAGGGATCGAGACACCGGACAGTTCAGCGTAAGGATAATCCTCAACATATACCGGCGCCAGCGCGGGTCTCGGTTCATTGATATCCAGACCCAGATCCTCCAGCAGCTCAAACATGGATCCGTCCGATCCTGTCTCCGGATAAGTGATGCCTCCCGTCGCGATAACTACATTCTCTGCTGTCAATTCATATCCGTTCTCAAGCGTGATCTCCCAGTGGCCATCATCCCTGCGGAGCCCGGTGACCTTCGCATCCGCCTCTATCTGCCACAGATTAGAGGCAGCTTCACTTATCAGCGTATTGAGGACGTCTCTGGCCTTTCCTGACGCAGGGAATATCCGCCCCGCGCTGTCCATGCCTCCTGATCCGTAGGAAGCGTCCACAGGATCGCCGGCCTCATCCGCAAGTTCTACCCCCATTCCGGAAAGCCATCGTGCAAGATCCAGATTGCTGTGTCTGTACAGGCATCTGCGCAGCGTCTGTCCTTCATCTCCATAAGCATAGACAAAGTCTTTTATCGGCCCTCCATGCGTTATGTTGCATCTTCCGCCCCCGCTCATAAGCAGCTTTGTCCCCAGGGAGCTGCCTCCCTCGAGTATAAGTCCGGGCACACCGTTCAGATCCAGTTGTGATGCAAGCATAAAGCCTGACGCTCCGCCGCCTATAATTACTACTTCAAATTTTGCTTTACTCATTTTAAGATATTACCATCATTAGTCATCCGGCTTTATTGTCTGAATTTGTAAAACCGGACTCCGTCAGAAGCCCGGCTTGTTTTCTTTAGTATTGACGATCCTACAGTTTCAGGTCTCCGTCCTTGACCCAGCCAAGCTTACGGCAGCCCGCGTTGATCAGCGGAGCCAGTATTGCCGGCAACACGAAGCATATGAGGATCAGTCCCAGCCAGTCCATGCCCGTGATGGATGCCTTGGCCCCGGACGCAACGTCGGCTACCCAGCCGGAGTAAACACCGATCTGTCCCACGAATCCGCATGTTCCCATGCCGCTGGATACCGGAGCTCCGTTCATCTGGAGCTTGAACAGGCATGTCGCTATCGGACCTGTTATCGCAGAAGTAAGCGTAGGTGCTATCCATATGCGCGGGTTCTTTACGATGTTGCCCATCTGCAACATCGATGTTCCGATGCCCTGCGAGATGAGTCCTCCCCACTTGTTTTCAGGGAACGACATCACAGCGAACCCGACCATCTGAGCGCAGCAGCCCGCGACAGCGGCACCTCCGGCCAGTCCCACCAGACCAAACGCTGCGCAGATCGCGGCAGATGAGATCGGCAGTGTCAGAGCCATGCCCACTATCACCGATACGAGTATGCCCATCATGAACGGCCTCAGCTCTGTCGCCCACATTATCAGATTTCCTACCTTCATGGCA
>JBGUME010000231.1:0-8138 GCA_045116695.1 Anaerovoracaceae bacterium
GAGAATTACACCGGAAGCTTCGGTACAGTAACTTTTACTAAGGCCGGAACATACCAGTGGACGGTCACCGAGACCCATAAGGGCGAGTTTATCGACGGCATTGCGTATGACAGCACAGACAAGACGGTCACCATAGTCACAAAGGATGACGGCAAGGGCCATATCGTGGCTGACACCGGCAGTGATCTTGTGCAGACAGCTGAATTCACGAACGTATATATGCCTGCGGATGTCGTTATAAACAAGACGATAAATAAGCATACATCGATCGACGGCACTGTGCTTAAATCGACGTTCGCATTCCGAGTCCAAGGCTACAAGGGCAATGTAGAGGTCTTCAACAATGTCATCGGTATAGATTTCGAACCGAATTCAGCACTCAGCGATCAGGTGACCCTCGCAAGCGTACGCGGGGATATCGACAAGGTCGTGGTCACAGAGATCAATTCGGGCAACTACACGCCTGATCCGGTGACACAGGAGGTGACATCGTCCAGCGCCACCGGCTACAGTGTCGTAAATAACAGGCAGGTATTCACATTCAGCTTCGACAATACTCAGAGCGGAAAAGAATACAACACCGGAGTGATCAACCGGTATGAGAAGAATGACAGCGGATACGGACCACCATCGTCCGGAGGATCGCAGCCGTAAAGAGAGGAGGAGGCAGAAATCATGAAAACAGCTAAGAAAAAAACAACGCTGACCGCGATAGCACTGGCTCTTATTCTCTCCGTTTCCGTGGGACTGACATACGCGTATTTCAGCGACTATCAGAGTGTAAAAGGCAGCGGCACAGTCGCCCTTGGCGGTACGACAGAGATACACGACAAATATGACAAGGCCAAAAAGACAGTCTCGATAGAAAACACAGGCGAGACAGAAGTGGTAGTCAGAGTCGCCGTATATGGCCCTGTCGGCAGAGACGCCAATGGTGACCCTATCGAAACAAAAGTTGACCTCGGAAGCAACTGGCAGAAGGTAGGCGAAGGCGATAACGCATATTATTACTACACGAAAGTGCTTAAGCCGGGAGATACCACTACCGATCTTGTCGCACATACCGAGTTCCTCACCAATGAGGACCTCGGATCAGAGGCTAACGTTGTAGTTATCCATGAGTCCAGTCAGGCAGCTTACGATGCGGACGGCAATATCCTGACGCCTGCGGGATGGTCCAACGCGGTCACTTTTGAGCTGTAAGAGAGGAGGAATGCAATGAGATCCAGATCAAGGAATATATCAATGCGCACACTCGCTCTCCTGACTGCAGCGCTGATCCTTCTGGCATCGGGAGGAGTATTCACTACAAGGGCCGCTCTGAACATATTCGGAGAAAACTATGATGCCAATCTGACACTCGGAAACATCGGTGTGCAGATGCTTGAAAACGGCAGCGAGGTAGGCGATGGAGACGCATTGTTCCAGAACGTCGGTGATACAGATAAGCAGGGCAACAGATTCTTCGCTCCGGGCAAGAAATACAGTAATACCATTTCAGTCCGGAATACCGGGAATGAGCCTGAATATGTCAGGGTCATCGTCAGAAAATACTGGACGAAGGGTGACGTTAAGCAGACTGCATTATCACCGGCGCTGATAGAGCTCAGCGTTGATTCCACTATGTGGAAGGAAGTCCAGGGAACTGACGACGGCCTCAGCGTAGAGACCACCATCTATTATTACACAAAACAGCTTGCGAGCGGAGACGAAGTGACTCTGGGCGATGCCATCAGGATCAATGAGTCGGTCCTGACACAGGGCAGAAGAGTTGACCTTCCTACATCAAGCGCAAATGTGATCAACTACGTCTATGAATTCGACGGCCTTATGTTCAACGTTGATGCTGAGGTTCAGGCGGTACAGACACACGATGCAGTTAATGCGATAAAGAGTGTCTGGGGCGTGGATGCAGCTGTCGACAGCGATGGCGATATCTCATCTATCGGTTAAGGAGGAAAAAGCAATGAAGAACACAAATAGATTCATAACGCTTCTCCTGACCATTACCATGACGCTGATTATGAGCCAGGCGGCATGGGCAGATAGCTTCACAGCAGACGGAGGCACTTATACCTACAACGGCAGTGACATAGTTCAGGTACGGGGCAATATCAGCGAAGTTGTGGATGGTCTCGAACCGGGCGATACAGTCACGATCGAGATGACCTATACGAACAACAGTAATGATACGACAGACTGGTATATCAGGAACGATGTGCTCCAGACTCTTGAGGAAACTGTCGCCAACGCGAAGGAGGGAGGCTACACCTATGTCCTGACCAATTACGGCGTTTCGACCGGAACAGTTGAGATATTTAACAGTGATGCTGTTGGAGGCTCATCCGGTCCTGACGGAATAGACCAGGGTCTGAAGGGCGCAACAGACGCGACGGGAGAGTTCTTCCACATAGACAGACTTGAAAAAGGGCAGAGCGGAAAGACAGTTCTCACTGTAGGACTTGACCCTGAATCACAGGCCAACGCGTATGAGAATTCCACTGCGGATATCCAGATGCAGTATGCGGTAGAGATCCCTGAGGGAAAAACCATATATAAGCATGTCAAGGGCGTGAAGACCGGCGATCAGACGAGACTGCTTGTCCCTGCCGCGGTGTTCGTCTCAGGACTTATGCTGCTTGTCCTTGCAGCGATCAGCCGCAGAAAAGACAGAAAGGACGGTGAGAAGGAATGATCAGAAAAATGCGTAAGCTTGCCGTTCTGATATCCGCGCTGTGCCTGATATCTGCGATGATGGCTGTGAATGCTTTTGCGGCAGAAGGGTATGAGTGGAAGATAACGCTTGACGGAGGAAACGGAACTGTCAGCGGACTTCCTTCCGGACCGATCACAAGTGTAGAGGTAGTACCGGATGGCGATACCAATACCGTAAAAGTCAATGGCAATCCTGTTACTGTAAATCCTGCTAGCGACAAATATTTCGTCATAGGCGTGAAGAAGGCAGGCCACGACAACAGTGAGCTGCTCCAGTCAGTATCGCTGAGCAATGAAAAACAGGATACACCTCTTGTAGTTGCATACGGGCTCAAGTCCAACATGGTAAAGTATAACGTATACTATCGTGATGCAGCCACAGGCGGATCAGTACCGGGACTCCCGGATTCTGAGGAACATTACGGCGTCAAAGGATCGAAGCCTGTTGTTACATATAAGTATGCTGACAGTTATCTGCCGCAGGCATACAACCTTACCGGAACACTGAGCGGCGGTGAGAATGAATTTACTTTCTGGTACTATAAAGTAAATGAACAAGGCGAAGTGGTGACTATAGTTGACGGAGTTCCTGCGGGAACGGCTGCCAATAATGCCGGCGCTGGTACCAACATAGGCGACAACGCGACACCTCTTGCCGGAGGGCCTGCTGATACCATAGACATTGACGATACCAAGCCTCCTACGACTGACGGCAAGGATAATAAAAAAGATGACGGCAAGGATATCGATGACAACAAAACACCGCTGTCGGCTCCTTTAAAGATAGCCGGCGCAGCCGCGATAATCGCAGCAATAGCAGCTGCCGCATTGATTATCGTTAAGCGCAGAGCAGAGGATGAGGAAGATGATCAATAAAACTCTGATTGACAAATTAAGCAGCGAAATGAAACAAATATTGGACGCTGAAATACAAGCCGGTAACTAAATCAAAGAAACATATCAAGGCGGTTTTTCGAAAGTGTCCGATGATCATGTATTTGTGTTTCTGAAATATCCTTTCAAAGGCCAGTATGATGTTTCCGGGATCTGCTACAGAGAAATCAACGATCCGCACTACTGGAAAGCGGAGTATGACGATGACATCAATCATCAGACGATAGCCTGCAACTATGGCATTTAGTAAAAAAAGCCTTGAGGTCTTGCGACTTCAAGGCTTTTCTGGTGGATGATCAGGGCTCGGGCGCAATTCAGCTGTCTGCAAATTGGAGACAACTGAGTTTTGAACTAGTCAACAGAAAGTAGACAGTTTAAAAAAGCTATACAAAGCCCATTTCAGTCTTGTACTGGACTGGGCTTTTGTAGTTCAGCGCATATGCCGGTCGTTCATTGTTGTAGTAACGAACTCCTTGTCGGCACCAACTCCTTTCACTGTGTATCCTTTTTTTAACCGTTCATTCTCAATCTGCAGCTTCTCAACCAACAGAATAAGCCGTTCGTTTTCGCTGAGAGATTTGCTTGTGTGAAGTGCAGAAGAGTGATTGCCGGGATGCAACTTTTCAGGATTTCAGGCGTTCTTCATTTGTCCACTTTCTATTCTTTCCACCTTTTGGCCTAGCCATAAAATCACCTCCTTAAGCAAATCCTAGCATAAGAAAAGTAGACATGCTTTTTTAACATGTCTACTTTCATCTTACTAGTTCAGGAAATCATTTCCTGAGGGTCTTTCTTACGCCTCGATCATTTCGAAGATGTTGTTATCTGTCTCGTGATAATTATCGAGCTTGGTAAGGATACCTTTGACAGCCTTTTCCGAATATCTCTTAGCTTCATCCATGTTGAATGTATTTACAAAGCACTGTTCTTTTGTGGATACCGAAGCAACATATCCGGTCTCACCGCTGTACTTGTTTGTCCATTTTAATACAACCATGATTCTTCTCCTTTCTTAAACAACGGTGCGATTGTACTCCTTTAGCGAGAGAATGTCAACCTTGTTTCTTATCATCGACGGCTGCGCCTGTGATATAATGACCGCACAGAACATACTGAAATGAATATAACGAAGAAAACCACAAGGAGGTTCCAGGATGAAGATCGCAATGGCAAATGACCATGCCGGCACACGCATGAAGAACGAAATCAAAAAACAGCTGGAGACCATGGGGCACGAGGTCGTTGACTTCGGGACATATGATGAACAGGCTGCGGATCTCCCGGACTATGTATATCCTGCTGCTCTTGCTGTCGCAAAAGGAGAGTGCGACAGGGGCATTTTTGTCGATGGCGTAGGTTATGGAAGCGCAATGATCGCAAATAAAATAAACGGAATCTACGCGGCAGTTTGCCAGGATCCGCTGTGTGCCGCTCTTTCAAGACAGCACAATGATACTAACGTGCTCTGCCTCGGAGCCAAGATCATAGGGACGCTTATATCCTCGGAGATCGTCAACGTATGGATGACTACAGACGCCTTTACTGCAGAAAAATACGTAAACCGGGTCAACAAGGTCAAAGAGATCAACGATCGCCATTGCGTTCCTGTCAAATAGATCACGGAGTGATAAAAATGAAAAAGAGAGCATTACTCAGTATCATATTGAGCGCGGCGCTTTTGATGAGCATGCTTTCAAAGGCGTGATCGCAACAGGAGATCAATTCGTTGCATCAGAAGATTATGTCGATCTGCTGCAGGATAACCATGACGCCATTGCCTGTGAAATGGAAGGCGCTTCGGTAGCGGTCGTATGCAGGCAGTATGATGTGCCGTTTGTTGTGATTCGCGCAATGTCGGACAAGGCGGATGGAAATGCCCATGAGTCATTTGATAACATGGGCGATATCGCGGCGGATAATTCGAGCAGGATCATAATGCAGATGTTGAAAGATGATTGATACAAAAGGGAGAAAAACGGGGAACGCGGTACAGAGAATACATTGCGCATTTTCATTTTTATAACATGATCAGATGAAAACCGGGGATATCCATCCGACTTGAATGAAAGTTGAATCGGTATATTATTGTCTGTATAATACAAAAAAGGGTATAAAGAATGGGACTCGAGAGAGGCCTGACTCTTTTTGTTGAGTAATAAAAAAGGGTAAACCCATCGATTCCCAGATGGAAAAGGCATAGTTTTACTAAAAGAAAAGGATCATATTCTCTTAACTATACGTTATGACATTTACTTCACTTCTTTTTGCTCTTTTTGTGGGCATTACAATTATTATTTACTACTTACCTCCACTGAAACACCATCAGTGGATCGTTTTACTTATAGCGAGTTATTACTTTTACGCGTATAACAGCTATAAATACATGGTCTTCATACTCTTCACGACGGTCACCATTTATCTGGCGGGCAGGGCTCTGGACAAAACAGCCCGCGATGCTTCAGTCAAAGTAAAGGAAATGAAGGGAGTATGGGACAAAGACGAAAAGAAGGCATTCAAAAGAAAGACAGAAGGGAAGAAGAAGATGCTCCTCGCTGCGGCACTGCTGCTGAACTTCGGCATCCTCTTCGCTCTGAAGTATCTGAACTTCCTTGCCGGCGGGATCATGCATCTCATATCAGGGACTTCATCCGATGTTCAGATAATAAGTCTGCTGCTCCCCCTGGGAATATCTTTTTATACCTTTCAGGCGACAGGCTATCTCATAGATGTTTACAGAGGCACGATATCTGCAGAAAAGAACCTCTTTAAGTTCGCGCTTTTCGTGTCTTTCTTCCCGCAGATCATACAGGGCCCGATCAGCTCCTTTGACCAGATCGGAAATCAGCTTTACGAACAGCACAGGCCTGAATGGGTGAGATTCAAAGAGGGCGGAGAACTCATACTGTGGGGATTATGTAAGAAGCTGGTGATAGCAGACCGAATGTTTGCGGCTATCAATACGGTCACGACCGATTACACATCATACGCCGGACAGATCATCCTGCTTTCTGCGCTTATGTACGCTCTGCAGTTATATGCTGACTTCTCCGGAGGCATAGACATAGCGAGAGGAGTCGCGCAGATCTTCGGCATCGACCTCGCGCTCAACTTCCGCCAGCCGTATTTCTCTAAGTCGATCAATGAGTACTGGCGCAGATGGCATATCACATTGGGCGCGTGGATGAAAAAATACGTTTTCTACTCACTCGCCGTATCCGATCTGTTCCTGAACGTCAGCAAGGGCATCGGCAAAACACGCTTCGGGCGAACCTCTGCGGGGAAACACATAGCACGCACGCTGCCGACTGCCATGGCATCCCTGATAGTCTTTATGCTTATCGGAATATGGCACGGCGCCAACAGCAGATATATCGGATTCGGACTCTGGAACGGTCTGGTGATAATGTTTTCAACACTGATGATGCCGGTATATGCATGGACTCTAAGCAAACTCAGGATCAACGCGAAATCATGGGCATGGCAGCTCTTTCATATGCTGCGGACCTTTGTGATAATCCTGGTAGGCTACTATTTCGATATCGCGCCGGATATGAAAGGCGCGCTCGACATGATGCGCCGCTCTATCATCGACTGCCATCTGCATATAAAACTCAGCCAGCTGGAAGCAATAGGCTTAGGAAAAAGTGACTGCGGGGTCATATTATGCGGCATGCTCATCATACTGTACTTCAGCATACGGCTGGAGAAGACGGGGCTTACTGCTCCGGGAGAGCTGCTGTCCAGGAGACCTGCATGGCTTCAGTGGATAGTCATATTTGCCGGGGTGCTTGCGGTGATCATCTTTGGAATGTACGGATCCGGAGCTGAAGGCACGGACTTTGTTTACATGGGGTTTTAGAGGAGGACATAAATGAACAAGCATATAAAAAGGACCCTCGGAATAATCCTCATGGTCGTGGCTGTATCGGGTACTGCATATATTCTTCAGGATATCATAATGTACAGGGATGACGTAGATGCCTTCAGAATGAAAGTGTTCTACAGTGAACCTAAGGACTCGCTTGATTATGTTGTGATGGGATCCAGCGAGGTCATGTGGGGGTACGTAGCGGGCGAAGCATACAGAACTACAGGCCTGACGAGCGCTCCGTACGCATACCCTGTAAATCCCGTGGAACTCTGGAAGTATGAGCTTTCTGACATCGAGAGGATACATCACCCTAAAGTGCTGCTGATCGAGACTAATGGTGCTCTTTACACAGAGGAAAGGTATATCCATTCAAATTTCTGCGTTGAAACTCTCGCAGACAACATGCCGCTGTCGGTAAACCGTTTAAATCTTATAAACGATCTTGCGGAGCATCCTTTGGAGAGGCTGTTTCCTATCATCAAGTATCACTACAAGTGGCCCGAGATCAAAGACCTGGATGACAACTGGAATCTGTTGCTCAGAAAGCAGGGCTACGCAAGACTAAGAGGAGCCCAGAGCCTGCTTTATTGGCAGGAAAAACCTTCAGAGAACTCATTTTCCGCGGACGATACGACTGCAGATCTTTGCGGCGATACGA
>JBGUME010000232.1:0-4720 GCA_045116695.1 Anaerovoracaceae bacterium
ACCTTGCCGTTGACTGTTACATAAACCTTGCCGTCCTTACGCTCGACCTTGTCGATCTTGCTGTTGAGTCTTGCAGGGTTCTTGAGCTTGTCATTAAGGCACTCCCAGATCCACTGTGTTCCCTCTTTCCATGTCCAGAGGTTGACCTTTACGAAGTTCATTGTTGTCTGGAAGTCGAGGTACTTCAGAACGTATCCTGCAGGGATCTCATCAAAGTATCCGTAACCGAACGATGTATAAGGTCCGATCCACACATCCTGAACGAGCTCAACATTGTTCTTCTTGCAGAACTCGCTGAACGGAAGCGCGAGGTCCTTGAGGTTAGGGTTCTCACCGCTTACAGGCTCACGCTCAGGTGTGCATGCGTATCCCTCGTAACGGCCTTCGGCAACGCCGCGGTGACCGTTGATGTCATATCCGTAGTACTTTGTCTCGAGGAGCTCGCCGAACTCCTTGAGCTGCTTCTTCATCTTGAGAAGTCTAGGGATCTTGAGAATGTTCTTCTTTGGCTCAAACGGCTCGATGACCTTACCGTCCTTGTTCTTGTAGTTACGGTTCAGCTTCGGGCCATCATGTGTGATGCCGCAGAACTCCTCTACATCGTGTACAGCGTAGTATGAAGGAACACCCATGATGGCTCCCATCTCATAACGTCTGCCGTTGTATGTCGGCGACCAGCACTTTCCGCCTACGCGGTCGAGTCTCTCGAGGATCGTGTAGTTTTCATAACCCTTCTGCTCGAGATACATTCCTGCAGACAGTCCTGCCGGGCCTCCGCCTACGATGCAGATTCTTGTTTTCTTATCCATTTTAGAATTGCCTCCTTAGTTAAAACAACTGCTATTTGTTCTCCGTTTCGTTCATATTGAAATGTACAATATTTGTAGAGAACTCAACGTTGTTATTATATAATCAAGCTGTTGCTTAATCAACGGAAAACGGCCAAGAAGGAAACCAAAAATGTATAGAAAGTTTTCATCGTTTGAGGAACTTGTATCGGATTTTAGAAAACGTGACCTGGTTGCGCTAAGATATGCCGATAACGAGGATGAAATTCACGATATTTCCTACGCAGAACTCGCGAAGATGATCTTCTCCGAGACGGAGCGCATCAAAGGCGGGCATGGGGATATCGAGGTCGTGCGTGACGAGCAGTCCCCGGAGACGATCGTGAGCATCTTTGCCCATGTGATAGCGGGCTGCGACATCATCATCGCAGATCCAATGGTGCCTGATGATGCCGTAAGCAAAGCTTCCGCCGCGGCGGCCGCCGCGAAGGCAGCCCGCCCAAAAACAGACGGCGAAGGCGAGCTTCTTTTCTTCACATCGGGGACCACCAGCCGTTCAAAGATAGTAAGACTGACCTCGAAGTCCTTCTGTACGAGCGCCTGGAGCGGGCAGAGCATGCTGGCCTGCGGCGAGGGCGATGTCATCCTGTCGATACTTCCGCTCTCACATGTATTCGGCTTCGTATGCGCCATGCTGTGGGGCTTCGCATACGGCGCCACTGTCGCGCTTGGCAGAGGAGTCAGACACATAATAGACGACACGCTCTTCTTCAGGCCTACGATACTGCCTGCAGTTCCGACTCTTATCGGAGCGATGCTCAAGTATGACACTCTGAATCCAGAACTCAGGGTCGCTCTTATCGGAGCCGCTCCTTGCACGGCTGAAGTGACCGCGGCGCTTAAAACCAAAGGCATCGCCGTATATCTTGGCTACGGACTGACAGAGACATCAAGCGGCATAGCCATCACTCAGGATCTCGACGAGCCTGAAGCTCTCTATCCTTGCCCAGGCGCGGACATCCGCATCGAGGAAGGCGGAGAGGTCACCATCGCGACCCCATGCATGATGCAGGGATATATAGGCGCGGAGCCAATGTTTGAAGGCGACAGGTTCTTCACCGGAGATCTCGGATGGTTCGACGAGAAAGGCAGGCTGCATCTCAAGGGACGCAAGAAAGACGTTCTGCTGATGGCGGACGGCACAAAGATATTCTGCCCTGAGTATGAAGAGGACCTGGAGCGTCTGACAGGGCTTCCGGACCTCGGAGTAACGATGAAGGACGGCCACGCAGTGCTGGTCGCCGGGTCTCTTTCGAACGACCCGGCCATCGAGGCAGACATGAGAGCAAAGCTTCTGAAGACCGTCGGCGAATATAACAAGTCTCTGCAGCGCTCGCAGCAGATATACGATGTCATAGTAAGAGCCGCCTCGCTGCCGAGAACGGCGACAGGCAAGATCAAAAGATATGAACTGCAGGAGCAGATCAATAAATAAATCAAAGGAGATCAATAAATGGAACTCACAAGAGACGAAATCAAGGAAAAAGTCATTAAGCTCATCCACAACTTCATTCCTGAACTCCAGGATGCTGAACTTGAGGAAGACTCTATCATCAACACAGACACAAACATCGACTCGCTGAGCCTTATCATGCTCATCACAAAGGTCGAGTCCACATTCAACATCCGCATCCCGCGCAAGGAGTGGACAGAGATCAACACATTGGGCGAGCTGCTCGACAAGATCGAAGCTCTCAGATAGGACGTCATCACTGCCATGTACAGAGACTACCGTCCTGAAGAACTGACATATGAAAAAAAGCTCGTGATCCGGAGCGAGCAGGTGGACATGACGAGGCATCTTCGCATGGCCGAGCTTTTCCGTCTGCTCATGGAGGTATCCATCGCTCACACCGAAGATCTCGGCTGCACGCGCGCAGAGACCCTCGACAAGGGCCTGCTTTGGATAATCACCCGCCAGCTCGTCGAAATAGATGAGATTCCGGAATACGATGACGAGATAACTCTCAGAGGCTGGCAGGGCGACATGATGCATGTCTTTTTCCCGCGTTTTTACGAGATCGAGAAAGAGGGCCGGGTCATCGTGAGAGCTCAGGCCTTATGGGCGCTGATAGATCAGGAAACCCGCGAGATCATCATGCCTGAGGACTATGGCATAGAGCTTCCGGGACGTCCGGGAAGCGATGACATGTTCCTGACAGCCATTGTAATACCGGAGTCAGCCGGCGAGCCTGTATCCTGCACTGAAACAGTCACAAGGTTCAGCCAGATGGACATAAACGGGCATATGAACAACGCGAGCTATTTCGACATGATCGATGACGCGGTATGGGCCGATGTGTCATCTCGCGCGGCTGCGGTCATGCCTGTGCCTAAGACTGTGTACATAAATTACGTGAACGAGATAAAGGCGGGCGTGCATCTGATATTGAAAGAATATAAAGACGCCGGCACCGTTTACTTTGAGGGCACCGGCGATAAACAGTTCTTCCGCGCCAGATATGAATACTGATACATGTCGTATACCTGAGTAAAGAATTGCCGGGGATCATCCCCGGCATTTTATTTCCCCTGAAAACGGGTTTACAATTTGCACAAAATCCCGTAATCCGCCGTTAAAAGAATAATTATGTAGAGCCCTGCAGCGCCTTTGTTTTATAATCATAGTACGCCTATTCAACACGAGTAATATGAAGGGATACGACCATGCAGAGCATATACAGAAAGTTTACTTCCTTTGAGGCTCTCGTAAATGATTTCATGACCCGTGACGGCATCGCTATACGCTGCGGCGACATGGAAGGCAACACCAGCGAGGTCTCCTACAAAGACTTTGCCGAGATGATCATCTCGGAGTCCTTCCACGTGAAGGCAGAATGCAGCAGTGTCGAAGTCGTCATATACGAGCAGACGGTAGATTCTCTCGTAGACATCTTCGCCCATGTATTGGCCGGGTGTGATGTCATCATCGCAGACCCACGTGTTCCGGAGGGCTTTAATGAATACGCCGCACAGGTCGCTGAAGCGGCCCGAAATCTCCGCGAATCGCAGCGCGATGAGTTTGGACGCATAAAAGGCAAGGGCGGGGAAGGAGAGCTTCTCTTCTTTACCTCCGGCACCACAAGCAGCTCCAAGATAGTAAGGCTCACTTCCAAATCGCTGTGCACCAGCGCATGGAGTGGTCAGTGCATGCTCGCCTGCGGCAAAGGCGATGTTATACTGTCCAATCTCTCCCTTTCGCACGCATACGGATTCGTATGTGCCATGCTGTGGGGACTCGCCTACGGCGCGACAGTAGCGCTGGGAAGGGATGTGTACCGTTTTACCGGAGACGCGCTGTTTTTTAAACCTACTATCATCCCGGGGGTCCCTTCGCAGATCGACGATATGCTCAATAAAGATGCTCTGAATCCTGAGCTTCGTGTCGTTCTGATCGGAGGCGCTCCGTGTCCTAAGCGGCTGGTCGAACGCCTGAAAGAAAAGGGGATAGAAGTATATGTCGGCTATGGACTTACGGAAACATCAAGCGGCATCGCGATTTCTCAGGATCCTGATGAGCCTGATGCCATGTATCCATGCCCGGGCGCAGACATCCGAATTGAGCAAGACGGCGAGATCTCTGTCGCGACACCTTGCATGATGCTGGGCTATCTGGGCAGAGAGCCTATGTTTGAGGACGGACGTTTCTATACCGGCGACCTTGGCTGGTTTGACGAAAAAGGCAGACTTCATCTGAAAGGCCGCAAGAATGACGTTCTGGTTCTTTCCGACGGAGATAAGATCTTCTGCCCTGAATATGAGGAAGTTCTTGAGCAGGTGAGCGGCCTGCCTGACCTGGGTGTCATCCTGAAGGATGGGGACGCCGTGCTGGTAGCCGGCACTTTCCCTAAAGATCCTGCCATAGCGGCCGA
>JBGUME010000233.1:0-2398 GCA_045116695.1 Anaerovoracaceae bacterium
CCGTTCCTTACCAAGGAAGAAGCGGAGGCCAAGGCAGCGCTCAGGAACCACGTCTTTATCGAGGACTCCGGAAGAGGCTACAGAAGAGTGGTCGCAAGCCCTGAGCCGGTCTCGATCATTGAGATCGATACTATCAGGACGCTTGCGGACGCGGGCTACGTCGTTATCGGTGCAGGCGGCGGCGGGATCCCTGTATTCAAGACAGAGAACAACCACCTGAAGGGCGCTCCTGCCGTTATCGATAAGGACCGCGCGTCAGAGCTCCTCGCAGAAGAACTTGACGCGGATTTCCTTATCATCCTCACGGCTGTAGAGAAGGCCGCCATCAACTTCAATAAGCCTGATCAGCAGTGGCTCGATGACCTCACACCTGATGAGGCCAGAAAGTACATCGCAGAAGGGCAGTTCGCCCCGGGCTCGATGCTTCCGAAGATAGAAGCGGCGGTCAAATTCGCTGAGTCAAAGCCGGGCAGGGTAGCTCTTATCACTCTGCTTGAGAAAGCAAAAGACGGCATTAACGGAAAGACCGGAACAAGGATACACGCATAATAAAAGCGCGCCTCTTTTGAGGCGCGCATCAGTGGATTTTTGCTTACTCGGCTGGCTTTCTGATCTCATCGAGATAGCTGTAGAGCGTATAGGTCGATATGCCGAAGTACTGGCAGACCTTAGGACCCGATTTCGTGATCAGGAAGGCCCCGTTATCGTCAAGGAACCTGATGGCACGGATCTTATCATCCTTGCTCATCAAGGCTGTAGGCTTTCCGACAAGACTCACACTGTGTTCAAGAAGCTCATCCAGAAGATCTGCGACATTGCGCGATATGGCCTCGGGCTCTGAAGAGAACCTGTCCTGACCTGTAAAGTCGCGCAGCGAATCTTCAAGCGATACCAGCATGCTGATATCGTAGTTGATGCCAAGAAGTCCTATGACCCTGTCTTCATCATCGCGAATGAAAAGGGTGGTGGACTTGAGAACTCTGCCGTCGGAAGTCCTGGTCAGATAGGATATGCGGTCCTGAAGCATACCGGGATCCTCTTTGAGGGACTCGAGCACTATATGAGACGGACCGTCTCCGATGGAGCGGCCGGTCACATGACCGTTCTCTATCGCTATGATGGAGTGTTCAAGGTCTTTGCCGCGGAGATCATGGATGACGACCTCACAGTTCTGGCCGAACTGGCCGGCAAGGCCTTTAGCCATGCGCTTAGCGAATTCAAACTCAATATCGTGATTCATGTGATGTACTCGCTTTCGTGTGACACATTGCATAAGGATAAACTAATTTTACCAAAATAATATTTTTTCACAATAAAAATTAATCATCATCGTCATGAAGGAGGAACAAGATGACACCGGATTATGAAGCGATAAAGAAAGCTGCTGAAAAATACGGACCTGACATGAGCAGGTTCCTCAGAGACATGATCTCACATCCGAGCGAGAGCGCTGAGGAAGGCGAGGTCGTGGCATGCATCAAGGCAGAGATGGAAAAGCTCGGATATGACAAGGTCGAAGTCGACGGACTCGGCAACGTCATCGGCTGGATGGGAGATGGCGACAAGATCATCGCGATCGACTCCCACATCGACACTGTAGGCATTGGCAATATCAATAACTGGGAAGCAGATCCGTATGAAGGCTATGAGACAGATGACATCATCTACGGCCGCGGCGGATCCGACCAGGAAGGCGGAATGTCGAGCGCCGTATACGGCACAAAGATCATGAAGGATCTCGGACTCATCCCTAAAGGCTACAAGATCATGGTAGTCGGCTCCGTAATGGAGGAGGACTGCGACGGAATGTGCTGGCAGTACATCGTCAACAAGTACTTCAACGGTCCTGAGGATGCCGCTTCTAAGATCGACTTCGTCATCTCGACAGAGCCGACAGACGGCGGAATCTACCGCGGACACAGAGGCCGCATGGAGATCAGAGTAGACGTGAAGGGCGTCTCCTGCCACGGATCCGCTCCTGAGAGAGGTGACAACGCTATCTACAAGATGGCTGACATCATCAGTGACGTAAGAGCTCTCAACAACAACGACTGCACGGAGAGCACTTCTATACGCGGACTTGCAAAGATGCTCGATCCTAAGTTCAACCCGGATCATTATGAAGACGCCAGATTCCTCGGACGCGGCACATGCGCGGTATCTCAGATCTTCTACACATCGCCGAGCCGCTGCGCCGTAGCTGACTCCTGCGCGATCTCGATCGACAGAAGAATGACAGCCGGCGAGACATGGGACAGCTGCCTTGAAGAAGTAAGACAGCTCCCGAGCGTACAGAAGTACGGCGATGATGTAAAGGTATCGATGTACATGTACGACCGTCCGTCCCGGAAGAACGAAGTCTATGAGACAGAGTGCTACTTCCCGACATGGATAAACA
>JBGUME010000234.1:0-4058 GCA_045116695.1 Anaerovoracaceae bacterium
CTTCATTAGCAGGCAAAACCAGCGCCTTCGCCGGCCCGCCTATACGAAAAGACGTGTGCCTGCACATAGGCTCATCTTTGAGCACACGCACTTCAGGCACAGTCCCTCTTATTGATTCTATTGCTTTTGCTGTTTTATCCTGCATCATTCGCCGCTTTCCTCATCAGGATCGTATTCATCGACATGATCATCCATGGCAAATTTATTCTGCGAAGCATCCTTCTTTGGCTTTCTGAACCTTGTCAGCCAGGATGACTGTTTGTTCTTATCAGGCTCAAGCTCCACTTCATCATCCTCGAGTCCGTACGCCTCAAGAACATAATAATATGATGTCCTGGTATGCTTTTCCTTTTTCTTCAGGCTGGCTACAGTCATCTTGTTGATATATCTGTAGAGCACGGCAAATACCGGAACTCCCAGAGCCATGCCCGGGAATCCGAACAGGCCGCCGCCTATCAGTACTGAGATGAGTACCCAGAAGCTGCTGATACCTATCGCGTTGCCCACGATCTTAGGTCCGATGATGTTGCCGTCCAGCTGCTGTATGACCACAATTATGATAATGAAATACAGCGCCTCTATCGGGTTTTCGAGCAGGAGTATGAATACTGACGGGATCGCTCCGATGAACGGACCGAAGAACGGTATCACGTTGGTAACTCCCACAATAAGACTTATCATCAGCGCAAACGGGATATCAACTACCTTGAGCACAATGTATGTCAGCACTCCGATGATGAACGAATCTATGATACGGCCTACAATAAAGCCGATGAAAGTCTCGTTGACTATCCCAGCGAATTCATAGAGGCTGGCTTTGCGCTTCTGGCTGCATGTCGCGTTTACGATCTTGCGTGTAATGGCAAAAAGCCTCTCCTTGTAGTTGAGCAGATATATCATGATCAGGAGGCCGATGAACGCGTTCGCTACATACTTGACCGCCTGTATGACTCCGGTGGAGATCATGGAAGCGATACTTGCCGCGTTTCCACTCAGGATATGTTCCTGTATCCACTGAAGCACTTCTGTGTTCTCGGCGTGAGCAAGGTTATCGACCCATGTCGCTATGAACGGGAAATGCGCAAGGTGCTCGTTACACCAGTCTGAGAATATGAGCAGCCTCTGCGGCATGGTATTGATGAGGCTGATACCGCTCGCCACCACCTGCGGGACTACGAAGTAGATGAAGAGCCCTACGACACCTACCACTATAACAACGCATACGAGCGAAGCTATCGCTCTGGCGGCTTGAAGTATTCTTGTCCTCTCCTGTCTGTCGACAATGAGATTGCCGTCCTCCTTAGCTGCTACCGAGCCTATGGAGAATCCTTTTTTGCCTGCGCTCGCCACCATGCGGGTGTAACACCATTTGACGCAGGAGTTATAAACAGGACAAAGAATGAACGCGAAAATGATACCTATGTAGATAGGTGCGAGCGTCTTATTGATATTCTCGAATCCGATAGATATGCGGTTTCTGCTGATCCAGTTGTGGAACACTATCAGAATCGCTCCGCATACCAGGACCAGAAACGCCGCTTTTGCGTATGGACTTTCTTTGAATTTCTTGAACATCCTTTTTCCTCCGGGCTTCTCCCGTTCAGTCTATATATTTTATCACAAAGAGCTATTCTGCAGGAACAATCACATAAGCCGTCTTGTTTCTTCTTCCCCAGCTTATGCACTGTCCTTTTGAATTCATGTAGAGGTCAACGACATTTCCTTTGACAGCTCCGCCGGTGTCATTGGCAAAAGCGTATCCATAGCCCTCTATCCAAAGCTCAGATCTCAGGCTGACAAAACGCGGGTCAACAGCGCAGGTCCCACGGTGCACACCAAGCCCCAGGGCGCCGCCTGCTCCCGGCCGGGCCGTGTAAGCTGTCGTATTTGCGGTGAATGTCCTTGCGACAACGTATTCACCTTTATTTCCGGTCGCGGAGGTCCCCAGTCTCAGCACGTTGTCGTGCGGCTCTGTGATCCACTCCTTGACCTCGCGTTCGGTCCCTTTATTTTTGCCGTTCACATACTTGGTCGTATATGTGAAGATGCCCTCGCCGTCATTGCCTTCGGAAGTCTCCTGCACTCCGGATGTAAGCGAAGGATCCAGTATCACCTTGTCGACCGCCTCTACTCTCTCTTTCTTTTCCTCTACATCATAGTGTACTTCGTTGACTGTGATCTTTGTATCCTCGCTGACCTTTTTATCGAGCGCGGGCTTTATCTCATCATCGTCATCATAGACTATGTCATTTAATTCCAGGTTTTCCTCAACAGTGCCCGGTACGAGCCACAGCGTCTGCTTGTTTCCGGCTATCTTTGCAGATGCCCCGGTCGCGTGTCTTATCCCTACCGTCAGGTCGTTTTTTACAGGCACATCCTCACCGGTCTCGAGAAGATCGGCTTTGCTGAAGCTGAATTCATTGCCGTTCAAGCTGAAGATGTTTCTATCCCCTTCTTCCGCAAGTTCATCCATCACTTCGCCGGCAGTCCGGGCGGTAGTGCTGTAATCCATGTGCTGCATTCCCTCGAATGTCAGATAATCGATGTGTACGGTCTTTGGCACCAGATAGTCCCACGCCTGGTAAGCGGTAAACAGGACAAGCATCACTGCTGCCGCTGTAAGTGTCCTTCTGTGCTTGTCTCCCAGCAGTATCCTGCCTGCAGCCGACTTCGGTACATATGGAGGTTTAGGATACTTGGAAGCGGATACTTTGGCCTTTGGAAGAGGTCCGTATTCCTTTTCTTCTTTCGCTGCTTCCTCTTCCGTTACTGTTTCTTCGACAGAAGGCTCTGCTTCCGGCTCCGCCTTCTCAGCTAAATCAGCCCATTCGAAATCCACTCTGGCGAGTTCCTCTGCCTCCTCGGCTTTTAGCTTTTCACCTTCGGTTTCGTAATCGAAATCAGGCGCGATCCTCTCCGCCTCTTCCTCGAGCCTGGAATACTGCGCGTCGATCAGCTCCTTTATCTTCTCTCTGATCTGATCGCGTTCGAGCTGTATCGTTTCCTTTAACGCCTCTCTTACTGTCTTGCCGGTCTTTTCCGCCATACTATGTTAAAACAAAGAACGAACATCAAAAGCAAGGCTGTCAATGTCCGTTTTACTCTTTGGTGTCATCGTTCTCATGATCACTGTTTCCCTTCTGCCCGGCGGATTTTACCGCTTTACGGGCGAAACGCATAATACGCCGTTTCCATTTAACATGAAGGTCATGCAAGCGTCAACGATGATATGTAAACTTTAATATTTAGTTTTATTTATTCCACCACAGCTCTCCGGCAAGCACGCTCTGGTCATCAGGCTCGCCGTTCCAGTCGAAGCCTTCTTCATCAAAGTGAGCGTAAGTCGTAACTCCTATGGCGCTGACTCCATCGTTATCCCTGCCCCATCTTGATGTGAGAGTTTCTATGAAAAGTACATATTTTGTATCCCCGATATCCACAAAGAATCTTTCGTTGATGTCCATCTTACCTGCCCCGTCAGGCGCTGCGGTAAGACTGCCGGCACCCAGAGACACGGCGTTCTTGAAGTCAGCCTTGTTCCACTTGGCAAAGTTCATGACTTCATCTATGCCCCCGGTATTAGACAACAGTTTCCCCAGCTTGTCTTTGTTGCCTGACTTCAGAGCATCCATGACGGCCGATGCATTTTCTGTGGAGAATGCCTGCATGGAATTGAAGTCCAGTTCGGTCAGCTGTTCCGATGCCCGTTTCTCCGTATAAGCCTTCTTTGAGCTGATCATGGCTGTCAGCGCAAAGATCAGCGCCAGGATCAGAAGCGAGCATATCAGTATTTTGTTAGATCTGTTCTTACTCATCATAAAGTCCTCTCTTTGTTCACTATGATATAGCATTTGTCACTGCTTGTCTAATACTGTATAATTCTTGTATGACTGATGAAGAAATAAGACAGGAATTAAGAAACAAGAAGAAAAAGCAGCGCATAAGAAAGCGGGTCATAGCAATCGTCCTTACCGTGGCGGTCTTCGCGACAGCCGGCTGGTTTACCGGAAAGTCCATCGGAAACAACAGGTACGACAAGGAGATGAAGCAATTCACAT
>JBGUME010000235.1:0-9075 GCA_045116695.1 Anaerovoracaceae bacterium
ATCTACCTGATCGCGGTAGCTTCCGAACGGTGTTACAGGAATGTATACCTGAACATCGAATCCGAACTCTCCATAAGTATCATATACCGGCTTCATGGTCAGGCATAATGCCCAGCCGCCGTCAAAGTTCAGCTGCAGTGTATCTCTGGATACCTCGCCGTATTTGCCTGTAGCGAATCTGACTTCAAGGAGTTCCGAAGGAAATCCTGTTTTAGGGGTCATCAGATTTGTATTGTTTGGCATGCGTCCGAGACCGCCGTGGGCATTCACGCAGCCTATGCGCGTCACCTCGAATTCTTCTATAGGCTTGATGAAATAATAGTCTATCGTGCCGTAGAAGTAATCGTAAAGTTTCTGAGCGGCTTCAGGATGGAACTTGAATATGCGCGGGAACTCACGACCAAATGCTTTGAGCATCGGTGTGATGAGCGATCCGTATATGAACTTTTCGTCCTTGATCAGCTCTGCCCAGTTTTCACTGTCGCGCGGAGCAATGTTCAAGAGGATATCATTCACATCATCGAAATACTCGTTTGAACACGGTACGCCAAAGATGCGGTCGCCGAAATCATCGATACCGTTGAATGAATTCTTGATCACATCCTTGTCCATGTCGAGCTCGCGGTCCGCGACCGGCAAAGCGGAAAGGATCCTGGCATCATTCTTTACGGATATTGAGAAACGCCAGTCAAGGTCAGGGCGCTCAAGCAGGATCTCTCCGAATGAGTCCCTTTCGAGTTTTCTGTCCAGATAGTTTAGACGTATGCAAAGCGGTTCTCCGCCGGTTTCGAAAATATATGGTTCGTGCGATACAATGCGCTCGATCGCAGGAGCAGCCTGTCTGTATGCCAGCTCTTTTTCTTCATCAGTCTCTTCCCATAGATTGTAGAAGTACTGAGCCTCTTCATCATCTCTTATGAAATACGGTACATTCTCTCTTTCAAGGATGGCTTTGAATGCTTTCACGCATGCTTCAACAAGGATCTTGTTTATCATATTGAACTCCTCCTTTGGGAATTAGAACTCTTTATGTGATACCCTAGGGTCCAAAATAATCCGTATATATTATATCCTATTCAAAACATAAAAAAAACGGCCTGAGCCGTTTTTCGTGGTAGCGCATCAGGGAATCGAACCCTGGATTCCGCCGTGAGAGGGCGACGTCTTGACCTCTTGACCAATGCGCCACATTTTTTACATGCGCAAGTAGTATTATAAACAAAAGGCCCCTTCTTGTCTACAAAATTATGAAAAAAGTTGTCAAGTTTCATTAAGTCTTATATGGTATCATTCTAATATGAAAAAGAAAAAAATACTCATTATTCATACCGGCGGCACCATAGGCATGGTTCCCACGGAAAACGGTTTTGCTCCTAAGCAGGGAGTGCTTCTGGAGGAACTTAAGAACATCCGTGACCTCAGCTCTCCTGATATGCCCGTATGGGATCTCATAGAATTCGAGCCCCTTCTTGATTCGACCAATATCAGATATGAGCAATGGAATTCCATAGCTGACTCGATAGCCCTGTATTATGATAAATACGACGGATTTGTAGTGCTTCACGGGACCGACACTCTGGCCTACAGCGCTTCTGCCCTTTCATTCATGCTTGAGGGGCTGGACAAGCCTGTCGTTTTTACGGGAGCACAGATCCCGCTTTGCGAACTCAGGAGTGACGGGCGCGACAATCTGATCACTTCGATGATGATCGCGGCCGACGGAGTCATTCGTGAAGTAAGCCTGTGCTTTGGAGACTCGATACTGCGCGGCAACCGCGCCATCAAGTACTCGGCTGACGGCATGATGGCCTTCACATCACCTAACTTCAACAAACACGCTGATGCAGGGATCACGATTGAGTATAACCATGCTTCGATAAACGAATATGAAAAGACAAGTCTGCATTCCGGGCCTCTTAATATCGTCAAACTGAATGAAAGCCGTATAGCCGTCATCAAGATCGTTCCGGGCATACAGTTCGACATCTTTGAGCCTATAATGCTTGAATCGCTTGATGGACTCGTGCTTGAGACTTTCGGCAAAGGCAATATACCTGATTATGACACTGCTCTTTCGCGTCTCATTTCGGAGGCCAGCAGATGCGGTACTATCGTCGTGGTCTGCACACAGTGTCCAGCGGGTACGGTGAGTCTCGGCACTTACAAGGCAGGTTCGGCTCTTGTGGAAGCAGGCGCAGTCAGTGGAGGCAACATGACCACCGAAGCTGTGATCACAAAGCTCACATACCTGCTAAGCAAAGGCCTGCCAAAGGAAGATATCCGGAGGCTCATGCAGACCGACCTGAGAGGCGAGCTTACAAAATAAGGATATTTGCGCAATAAAAAGATTCCCGTCAAACGGGAATCTTTTTGTTTTCTATTCTTCACGGAACGCGATCGTTGCTTTGACCGCCCTGTGCCATCCGTTCAGTTTTTCTTTTCTCTCCTTTTCACCGAGAGAAGGCTTGAACGTCATTGCGATCTCCTTGCTTGCAACGATATCCGCAAGGCTTTCGTAATACCCGACCGCAAGGCCTGCCAGATATGCCGCTCCTAGCGATGTGGATTCGATGGAAGCGTACCTGACGATATCCACATCCGAGATATCTGCCTGGAACTGCATCAGCAGGTTATTCATTGCAGCGCCGCCGTCGACCTTGAGCGAGGTGATCTCCTTTCCGGTATCTGCTTTCATGGCTGCGAGGAGGTCTTCATTCTGGTAAACCAGAGACTGGAGGGTCGCCCTTACGATATGCTCACGCGTGGTTCCCCTTGTGATACCGAACATGGATCCTCTTGCTTCAGGATCCCAGTAAGGAGCGCCCAGTCCCACAAAGGCCGGAACTACGAATACTCCGCCTGCATCAGGGACCTGATTGGCGAGTTCCTCAGACTCCGACGCATCACGGAAGAACCGCAGCTGGTCTCTCAGCCACTGAACAGCTGCTCCGCATACGAATACCGAACCCTCGAGAGCGTATGTGACCTTGCAGTCGAGACCCCACGCGATGGTTGTGAGCAGTCCGTTCTTGGACATTACAGGCTTGTCTCCCGTATTGAGCAGCAGGAAGTTGCCCGTTCCGTATGTGCTCTTTACGTCTCCCTCATTGAAGCACGCTTCGCCAAAGAGAGCGGCCTGCTGGTCTCCGGCAGCTCCCGTGATAGGTATCGGTCCTCCGAATATCTCGTCGATGGTGTCACCGTAGTATGATGAACACTCCACCGGTTCAGGCAGCATGCACATCGGGATATTCAGGAGTCCGCAGAGCTCCTCGTCCCACTTCAGCGTATTGATGTCAAAAAGCATGGTCCTGCAGGCATTCGAGTAATCGGATACGTGTACCTTGCCGCCCGTCAGCTTCCAGATGAGCCAGCTTTCTATCGTTCCGAACAGCAGCTCGCCCTTCTCTGCCCTGGTTCTTATGCCCGGAACGTTCTCCAGTATCCAGGCCAGCTTTGTGCCGCTGAAGTAAGGGTCTGCGAGAAGTCCCGTCTTCTGCCTGATCATTTCTTCATGCGGTTTCAGCTTCGCGGCATAATCGGCCGTCCTGCGGCACTGCCATACTATGGCGTTGTATACAGGGATGCCCGTCTTCCTGTCCCATACTACGGTCGTCTCTCTCTGATTTGTTATGCCAATGGCGGCGATATTCTTGTATGTCAGTCCCGCCTTGAGCAGCGCCTCCTGAGCGGTACCCATCTGGGAAGCCCATATCTCCATCGCGTCGTGTTCTACCCATCCTTCATGCGGAAATATCTGGGTGAACTCTCTCTGGACCACGGATATCATGTTGCCCGCTCTGTCGTAGATGATAGTTCTTGAGCTTGTAGTACCCTGATCGAGCGCCATTATGTATTTTTCCATGCTTCTGTCCTTTCCTATACAAACAGTGACATTATTTGGTTGCTTATATCTATGCCCTGCTCTGTGAGCTTAAGGCCTTTGTCATCTATTATGAGAAGACCGCGCCTTACATAGTCTTCCGCCTCCTCCTTCGCTTCCGCGAATATGCGCCAGAACGCGGCCTTAGGATCCTCATGCATCGGTCCTTCGTCGCATCTCATATAGGCGTCTATCGCTTCCTCGTAGCTGATGCCTTCCGCGCGCCTCAGTCCCGTGAATACCGCCTCGCTTATGTTGTCGAAGCTGCTGTTCAGATGGTCTTCTTCGAGAGGTATTTCGATGCGGCTGCCTTCTTCAGGCAGCTTCGCGAAAGCCTCTATGTATGCCTCTATATCCGATATGTTCTTATACCTGCGTCCATTCATGAAACCGCTCGCCCCAAGGCCGGCGCCTATGTAGTCGGACATGTCCCAGTAAAGGCTGTTATGGCGCGATCTGAATCCCGGCTTAGCGAAATTGCTTATCTCATAATGCTCATAGCCGGCTTCCCTCAGCACCCTGCAGATCTCATGGTATGTCCGTCTGTCTTCTTCATCCGGCACCTCAGTCAGCTCACCTGCCTCCGCCATGTCACCGAAAGGCGTCCCCTCTTCTATCTGCAGGCTGTAGCAGGATATATGTTCAGGATCCAGCCCGAGTATCCTTTCAAGATCGCTCAGGGCATCCTCAGTAGTCTCTCCCGGTATAGAAAACATGAGATCGAGATTGACATTGTCAAAGCCTTTTCGCCTTATGAGCTCCATGTCCCTGACAACGTTCTCAGCGGTGTGTATGCGGCCCATGTAATGCAGCCTGTCGTTGTCCATCGCCTGGACGCCCATGGACAGCCTGTTGAAACCCATGAACCTGTATGCCTGCAGCTTGGCAAGCATGACTCCGTCCTTGCGCCCCAGAGTCGCCGGATTGGCCTCGATGGTTATCTCAGCACCTTCCTTTACCCTGAACGACTTGCCGACAGCGTGCATTATGTCGCGCATCTGCGAAATGTCCAGCACTGACGGAGTTCCGCCTCCGACATATACGCTGTCGATCTCCGGTTGGCCCAGCTGCTCTCCCCTGTATGTGATCTCGTTCACAAGAGCGTCGGTGTATTCCTTCCGCGGCGAAGTCTCGGCGTCGAAAGACAGGAAAGCGCAGTAATTGCACTTCCTGACACAGAAAGGTATGTGAATATAAAGTCCTGTCTTTTTTGTCATTATCAGTCGATATGTAAAGTATCCTTTACATTATTGTGCCGTTAGTATGTAAAGTAATCTTTACATATCTGTATCAAAACGTAAAGTAGTCTTTACATATTTAGTCTCTACTTGCCGTCATCAAGCTTGAGGACTTCTGTAAACGCCTCCTGCGGCACCGTTACCTGGCCGAACTGGCGCATCCTCTTCTTGCCTGCTTTCTGCTTTTCCAGAAGTTTCTTCTTTCTCGAGACGTCGCCTCCATAGCACTTGGCCAGAACGTCCTTGCGGTACGCCCTTACCGTCTCGCGGGCGATTATCTTCTGCCCTATTGCAGCCTGGATCGGCACCTCGAACTGATGCCTTGGGATTATATCCTTAAGCTTCTCGCAAATGCCTCTGCCCTTGGCCATGGCTTCCTCTTCAGGCACGATGGTAGACAGCGCGTCTATCTGCTCACGGTTAAGCAGTATGTCGAGCTTGACCAGCTTGGCCGGCTGATATCTCAAAAACTCGTAGTCGAGCGAGGCGTAGCCTCTGGTACGTGACTTGAGAGCGTCAAAAAAGTCGTAGATGACCTCGTTGAGCGGCATCTCGTAGTGCAGCTGTACCCTGGTCTTGGTCAGATATTCCATGTGGATCATCTTTCCGCGGCGGTTCTGGCACAGCGTCATGATGCTTCCGACGTAATCGTTCGGAGTCATGATATCCGCCTTTACTATAGGCTCCTCTATGCGGGATATGAGTATAGGGTCAGGCAGGTTCGACGGGTTCTGTATGTCGAGAACACTTCCGTCCTTCATCACTACCTTGTAGACTACCGAAGGCAGCGTCGTGATTATATCCAGATCAAACTCTCTTGCAAGTCTTTCCGTGATGACATCCATGTGCAGGAGTCCCAGGAAACCGCATCTGAAGCCGTATCCCAGGGCTGCTGAGTTCTCAGGCTCGAAATTGAATGCCGCGTCGTTTACCTGCAGCTTCTCAAGAGCGTCCTTGACGTTCTCGTACTTCTCGCCCTCGGCCGGGAATATCCCGCAGTACACCATGGACTGGGCTTTTTTATAGCCCTTGAGCGGCTCTTCCGCCGGATCCGATGCCAGAGTTATGGTATCACCTACGCGGGCGTCAGCCACCTGCTTGATGCTTCCGCAGATATAGCCTACCTCACCTGCCTTCAGCTCATCCGAAGGCACGGTGCCCGGTATGCAGTAGCCTACCTCTGTGACTTCGTAGTTCTTGCCGGTGTTCATCATGCGTATAACGTCGCCCTTCCTTACCCTTCCGTCAAAGATGCGGGTATAGATGATGACGCCCTTGTAGCTGTCATAGTACGAATCGAATATGAGAGCTTTCAGCTTGCCGTCCGGGTCGCCCTTAGGAGGTGGTATCACCTCGACGAGCTTCTCCAGCATCTCATCGATGCCCATGCCGGTCTTGGCGGAGATCTCCGGCGCCTCAGAAGCGTCAAGGCCTATGATGTCCTCTATCTCTGCCCTCGCGTCTGCCGGACGGGCGGAATCAAGGTCCATCTTGTTAAGCACAGGCATTATCTCGAGGTCTTCATCGAGAGCCAGATATACGTTGCCAAGCGTCTGCGCCTCTACGCCCTGCGTTGCGTCAACGACAAGCACAGCCCCGTCGCACGCGGCAAGCGAGCGCGAGACCTCATAGTTGAAGTCCACATGTCCCGGTGTATCTATGAGGTTCAGGATGTACTCCTGCCCATTCTTCGCCTGATACTTAAGACGTGTTGTCTGCAGCTTGATGGTAATTCCGCGCTCACGTTCTATGTCCATGTTGTCGAGGTACTGCTCCTTCATGTCGCGGGCCTCGACAAGGCCGGTCTTCTCTATCAGACGGTCGGCAAGCGTCGACTTGCCGTGGTCTATGTGGGCTATTATGCTGAAATTTCTTATGTTATCCAGATAACTCATTTGCGTCTCTTTTCTTTAAACTCTAACCAATTAATTATAAAGGAAAAGCGCCTTGCTTGTCAGTAATCGTTTTTGTTTATGACCTTTTCTTCGCAAAGAAAAACAGCCGGGAGACACTCCGGCTGAATGCGCATTTAACTTATACGCTGTGTGGGGACGGGTGAGACTACTTTGCGCTAAGCGCGTTCAGTTTGCTCGCGAATCTGGAAATCTTTCTTGCGACAGTGTTCTTGTGGAATGTGCCCTTTGCAGCTGCCTGCATGAGCTTCTTCTCAACATGCTCGAAAGCCTTCTTGGCTTCTTCCGCATTACCGGATTCGATCGCAGCGAGGAATGCCTTCTCAGCTTCCTTGATGTGATTCTTTACTCTGATATTGCGTGCTGTTTTCTTGTCGATAACCTTGATTCTTTTCTTTGCGGATTTAATGTTTGCCATTATTTTACCCCACTTTCATTTTTTAATGCATTAATTCGCAACGGGTATTATATGCTAAGCAGGCTGCCAATACAAGCATTATTTTAAGCTTTTTGCAAGAAAAACATGGGGCTAAAAGTCCATTTCTATTGATACCGGGCAGTGGTCGCTGCCGTAGATATCCGTATGGATCACGGCCTCCTTGAGGCAGTCTCTGAGGCGGTCGGAGATGATGAAATAGTCTATCCTCCACCCCGCGTTCCTCTCTCTGGCTTTCATGCGGTACGACCACCAGGAGTATGTGACTGTTTCAGGATGCATGTAGCGGAAGCTATCGGTAAAGCCGGATCCGAGCAGATCTGTCATCTTGCCGCGCTCCTCATCGGAGAAACCCGCATTGCCTCTGTTTGGACCCGGATTCTTCAGGTCGATCTCGTTATGCGCAACATTGAGGTCGCCGCAGTAGATGACCGGCTTGGTCTTATCGAGCTCGCGCATGTATTCTCTTATCGCGTCCTCGAATTCGCACCTGTAGCCTATACGGGCAAGGCCGTCCTGAGCGTTAGGTACATAACAACAGATCAGATAGAACTCAGGGTACTCAAGAGTGATCACCCTGCCCTCATCGTCATGCTCTCCGTTTATGCCGTAAGCGACCGAAAGCGGCTCGCCTGCCGACTTCTTCGCGAATATTGCGGTGCCTGAGTAGCCTTTTTTCTCCGCGTAGTTGTAGAACTCATAGTAGCCTTCCGGGTGGAAGTCCGCCTGACCCTCCTGCATCTTGGTCTCCTGCAGGCAGAAAAAGTCCGCGTCAAGACCGACGAATATATCTTCGAATCCTTTTTTGAGCACGGCCCTGAAGCCGTTGACGTTCCAGCTTACGAATCTCATGTTTACCTCTTATTCTATGGTGAATGCCTTGGTCGTCCAGTCTTTATACTTTCCGATGCCGTGCACTATCACGTATCCGGTGCCGCTCACGGTATTGCGGACATACGATAATATGTAATCCTTTCCCGGATGCAGCTTTTTATCTCCGTTCATCACAACGACTTTAGGCTTTGCCCTGTTGTTTCTCAGCTTGCAGCTTCCGGAGTCCATCAGTATCTCGCATTCGCCTATCGATGTCTGATCCTTTTTGCCCGCGGCTTTTGTCTCATAGACCTTGCCCGGCTCTATGTACCAGACATCATGGTCTACAGGATCCTTGATGCCGTCTATGGCCGTTTCCTCAGAGCACTGCCAGAACAGATAGTCGCCCTTTACAGTGCATTCTCCGCCGTACTGCGCAGCCCAGATGGTAACATCGTCATCCAGTATGGATGCATCCATGTAATTCGTGAGCATGTCATAGTTGGCATAGACCGCGGATTCGTAGCCGGCCTCCTCGACTCTCCTGCAGAATGCGATCACTATGTCATGATAGAGCGATGCAGCAGGGAGATCCCCGGCCTCGATGGCTTTCTCAAGCCTGCCTCCGTGGTATATCTCGTAGTCTATGACCAGCGGCATGTCTATATCGTATTTCTTCACAAGATCGAGCAGGTAGTCGGCTTCCTCGATAGCTTCATTCTCGTTCACAGCCTGCGAGAAGAAGTACGCGCCGGTCATGATGCCAGCGCGGTTCGCCTTCCTGATGTTTTC
>JBGUME010000236.1:0-2980 GCA_045116695.1 Anaerovoracaceae bacterium
GCTGATAGACATCAACAACCAGAACGTTACCAGAAACGCTGAGATCAAAACTCTAAGCAACTATAAAGCCACTCTTGAAGAACGCAAGGACACTCTTTCGGACGAATTCGAGACCAGAGACAGGACAGATGCGGAGAATAAAGAGAACCTCAGGAATATAGAGAAAAAGATCGCTGAGAATGAGGCCCAGCTCAAAGGGAAAAAGTACAAGCTTGATTTAGTTACCGATAATATTGTTACCGTAGCATCAAAGATCGAGAAGACTATAAAGGAAATCGATGAGATATCGGTGAGAGCAAATCAGGCCATTGCGCGCCGCAGCACCATCGAAGAGATGGAAGCCAACTATGAAGGCTATAACAACGCAGTCAGATCGGTCATGAATGCCGGCCGCAAAGGCATGATAGGCACTGTTTCGGATATCATCGATGTTCCTCTCGGATACGAGACCGCCATTGAGACAGCTCTCGGCAATTCTCTGCAGAATATCGTATGCGAAGATGATGAATCGGCTACTAAGACGATCGACTGGCTCAAGGAGACCGGTGCCGGAAGAGTCACATTCCTGCCTGTGAAATCAGTAAGGGCTGACAGACTCTCTGTTTCAGCTGACGTAAAGAATGCTGACGGCTATATCGGCATAGCTTCCGATATGGTCAGATGTGACAGCCGTTACAGAGAGATAGTTGATTATCTGCTTTGCAGGGTCATCATTGCTGAGGACATGCAGAAGGCGATCCGTATCTCAAAGCGCGATATAGGCGGATTCAGGGTAGTCACAAGAGACGGCGAAGTCATCAACGCCTATGGAGCAATCACAGGCGGAAGATACAGAAACAGAACAGCTAACCTGCTTGACAGAAAGAATGAGATCAACACTCTGAAAGGCAAGATAGATCAGTATGCCGCCAGAACGGCTGAACTAAACACATACAGGGATAAACTCGATGCTGAGAGAACCGATCTCAGGGCAGAGCGGGACAGCCTGCGCGCACAGATCACAGAACTCGACATCGAAGGAAATGTGCTCAGGGCTGACAGAGACCACGCTGAGTCTCTGGTAAAAGAGGATGAAGGCGCGGCCGAGAGGTTCAGATCGAACATGGAGACTCTCGATTCAGATATCGCAAGAGCCGACAGCATGATCGAAGCCCACAGAAAGAGTATCGAAGACGCGGAGAAAGAGTACGCTGAGGCTGAGGCAAAGGCAGACGATCTGATGAAGGAAGCCGAGGCCATGAAGCCTGTCATAGAAGAGGATAACGAACGCATCGTAGCCCTCAGGGTAAAGATAGGTGAGAGCGAATCAAGGATCTTTGCCAACAACGAGATGATCGAACGCGTCAGAGATGTCGTTACGGAGCTGGAGGCCGCTGTAGAAGATAATACAGCAGCACGCGAGCAGCTGATTGCTGACAGAGACAAGCTCTCCGCGACAGGCGAGAAATCCGGCGGACTTGAGCGTGCTCTCAGCCAGGAAAAGACCGAACTCGAGGAAAAGATAGCAGAAATCAGCGAAAAACTCGATGAAGGAAGAGCCAGAAGCGACGAACTGCTGGCAGCTCAGAAGAAGGACAGAGAGACACTCGAATCAGTCCGTGATGAGCGCTACAAACTCGAGATCAGGACGGCAAAGAACGAAACATTGCTGGATACACAGAAGGATAAACTCTGGGACGAGTTCGAAGTTTCATACGCAGAGGCTCTCGACATGAGAGATGAGAATTTCGCGATCACAGCGGGCAACCGTGAATCCAGAGAGATAAGGCTGCGTCTTGCCGAGATCGGCGATGTTAATATAGGCGCCATTGAGGAGTACAAGGCAGTCAGCAAGAGATATGAGTTCATGACGGTGCAGGAGGCCGACCTCACAAAGGCCATGGCCGAGCTCAACGAGATCATCACCAATATGGACAAGACTATAAAGACCACGTTCAAGGAAAACTTCGACCGCGTAGTAGTCAACTTTGAGGAGTCATTCAGGGAACTCTTTGGTGGAGGTTACGCCGAGCTCAGACTCGAGGATGAAACAAAACCTCTTGAATCGGGCATCGAGATCACCGCACAGCCGCCGGGGAAGAAGCTCAAGAACATCAATCTGCTGTCAGGCGGTGAGAAGACGCTGACAGCGATAGCGCTGATGTTTGCGGTCCTGAAGGCAAAACCTACACCTTTCGTCATACTTGACGAGGTAGAGGCAGCTTTGGACGAAGTGAATATCGGGAGGTTCTCGGATTACCTCAAAAATTTCGAAAATATACAGTTTGCCCTCATAACGCACCAGAAGGCGACCATGGAACACGCGGATGTGCTTTACGGAGTGACTATGCCTGAGCAGGGCATCTCACGCATGCTGTCGCTTAAACTGGGAGATGAATTCGACGCAGAGGGCCTCGAATAACTCGAATAAGGAGAAATAATGGCACTTTTTGAAAAGAAAAACGCATTCCGAAAATTCATAGACTCCATTACCATGGCTGTCTACGACAATCCGGAACTGGGTCCGGAGTTCCTCGATCAGCTGGAGGAGTCTCTTGTCATGGCCGACGTCGGCATCGAAACCTCAAGCAAGATAATCGAAGAACTCAACAAGGCCATCAACTATAAATACATAACCAGAGAGCGCGAGATCAAAAAAGAACTTTCACGCATCCTGGAGGAGATCATGGATAAGGGTGAGCGCAACCTCATGACAGAAGAGTATCCGCTCATAATACTCATGATAGGAATAAACGGAGGCGGCAAAACGACTTCCATAGCGAAGCTGGCCCATATGTACAAGAAGAAGGGCAAGAACGTGATGCTGGCAGCTGCCGATACATTCCGCGCCGCAGCGGCAGAACAGCTGCAGCTTTGGGGCGACAGAGTCGGCGTAAGAGTCATTAAGCGTGAGGAAGGAGCGGATCCAACGGCTGTCATCTATGATGCCATTCAGTCCGCGAAAGCGAATGATGTGGATGTGCTCATTTGTGATACCGCC
>JBGUME010000237.1:0-5871 GCA_045116695.1 Anaerovoracaceae bacterium
ATGATATTCCGCTTCTTCCCGGCTAAGATAGAAAGCCCGGGCTGCCAGAAACAGTTCGCGAAGAACTACATAAAGACCGGAGAGACAGATGTGATAGTCCACGACAACAACGCAACGATGCTGGTGGCTCTCATTTGGATAGTGTTCAACGGTATCTTCGGGGCGCTGCACATGATGGGAGTGATCGACGACGGCATCATGATACTGCTCTGCGGAGCGTATTCGGTATGCGACATGATATGCATCATGTTCTTCTGCCCGTTCCAGTCATGGTTCCTGAAGAACAAATGCTGCAGCGCGTGCCGCATCTACAACTGGGACTTCGCGATGATGTTCACGCCTTTGTTCTTCGTTGAGAAGACGTACACGTGGAGCCTTCTGGTACTGTCGGTAGCTTTGCTGGTGAGATGGGAGATAACCTTCTACAGACATCCGGAGAGGTTTTCCGAACACACCAACGCTTACCTGAAATGCAGCAACTGTACTGAAAAGCTCTGCGTGCATAAGAAGCAGCTCCACAAGCTCTGGAAACAGATAGAAGAATACACTGAAAGAAGATTGAAACAGCTTGAGATCAAATAAAGAGAGGTTCATATGAGAAACAAGAGAAGAGACGGAAAAAGAGTAAGATGGCCTGACGGATATCATAATATTCTGCCATACATCATGCCTAAGAGAACAGAGGCTGAAGTATCCATGACCGAACAGTTCGATGTGACCGACCTGGTAAAGTACATGGCTGAGCGCAACGAAAAGGAAGGCACAAATCTTAAGATCTTCCACGCGATCTGCACCGCGGTCGCAAGGACGGTCTATCACAGACCTAAGCTGAACTACTTCATTTCCGGCAGGACATATTACGAGAGACCGGATATCACGCTGTCATTTGTCGTAAAGCAGAGATTTGATGACGAGGCCGATGAAACCCTGATGTTCCTGAAGGTAGAACCTGACATGAACTTTGATTCGATCTCGAAGCTGATCATCGGAGATGTCAAGAAGGTCCGCAAGGAACAGTCCAATGACCTCGACAAACTGATGAACTTTTTCGGAAGCCTGCCAAGGCCTTTCCTTGAAGTATTTTTCGGGACTCTCAGGAGGCTCGAGTATCACGGCGTGATGCCGGCGGCGCTCACGGCGGGCGATCCTAACTATTCATCCGTTCTTCTCTCGAACCTCGGATCGATAAAGTCGGATTCCTGCTATCACCATCTGAGCAATTACGGCACATGCTCGGTGATGATCACCATAGGCGTGCTCCACAAAGAGCAGAAGCAGATGGAGGACGGTTCATGGCAGGAAAGAGATGTGATCAACTGCACATTCACCATTGACGAGAGACTGGCGGACGGCTTCTACTTCGCGAAGTCGCTGCGCATAGCCAAATACATGCTGGAGCATCCGGAAGTGATGAACGAGCCGATCAGCAAACCTGTGCCGGTCGAGCTTTAAGGATAACGAGAGGACAATGTGATGAGCGAAGAATACATGAGCAGAGAGAAGAGAGCCAACAAGCACATGGCTCCTGAGCCAAAAAAAGAGAAGAAGAAAAAACGCGGGCTGTGGTGGAAGATCCCTATGTGGATCGTCATCGTTGCTGTTGTCCTCGCCGCATCAGCGCTGGTGGTGAACTACGGATTCTCTCTCCACCTGATGCACTACATCAACAGCTTCGATCCGGTCGAATATAACGATGCGGACAGGCTGGTGCCTGAGATCGATCCGGAGACAGGGTATTACACCTTCACGACTGACAGGGAGCTGAAGATAATGATGCTCACCGACATCCATCTGGGCGGAGGCTTCTGGAGCGCCGAGAAGGACCGCAAGACGGTATATGAGATCATTACGATGCTGCAGAAGGAGAAGCCGGATCTGGTCATACTGGACGGCGACAACACCTTCGCGGTGCCTGGCCCTATTTACAATGGCGGCGGAACGCTTAACAATTACATGGCGGCGCGTGACGTGATACAGATATTCAACCATGAAGGAGTGTACTTCTCGACGGTATTCGGCAATCACGACACGGAGGTATTCGACTATACCGGCAGGCAGAAACTGGGCGAACTGTACATGAAGGACAGGTTCGAGTACTGCATATTCGATCAGAACTACACAGACGGCGGCGATCTGCCGGCTGTCACCAATCAGATAATCCTGGTGAAGAACACCAAGGGAGAGACCACCAAGGCGCTTCTGCTCGTGGACAGCAATGCCTACGTGGACAATTCGATCCAGGCTGTTCTGGACTGGAACTACGATATCATCAGGGACGGTACCGTTGAGTGGGCAGCTGAGTCGATAAAGGCGCTCGGAAGTCCTAAGACTGTGGCGTTCTTCCATATCCCTACCAGCGAGTTCAGGATCGCTTATGAAGAACTCGCCGCAAACGGCTGGAAGGATACGGAAAACACCAAGTACATATCCGGAGTCTGGGACGAGCTGATCGATGATACGACGGAAAGCCGTATCTGGCACGGAGGCATCACGATGGAAGGACCGCTTGCCGATATCGACAAGTTCTTTGAGACTCTGGGACCGGACGGCATGAACGTGCTGGAAGCCTGCTACTGCGGACATGACCATGTGAACAACGCGTGGGTCAACTACAAGGGGGTCGACCTGCTTTACGGCTATTCGATCGACAACCTTGCGTATACGGAGATCGATTACTCCGGCCTGCAGAGAGGCGCTACTATAATCACGATCGCTGCCGACGGCACGAGAACTACAAGGTATAAGAACGCGTATCTTGATTACGGTATTCCGAAGGATAAATTCGTAGATGTTTATACAGACCACCTCTACTTTGAGGGCGGCAAGCCGGATGGAGTGCTCAGACCGTAAGCTGATAAAGAAAAAAGGGGTATAGATGGCAGGACCTGGACCGGGCGGCCGTATGGGCCCGATGCACTTCCTCACTGAGGAAGAAAAACAGAATATGCCGAAGGTGACGAAGGAATTGCTGGTCAGGATAATGAGCTATCTCAAACCATACTGGCTGCAGTTCATCTTCGTGTTCATAGCGATACTGCTGTCGGCGACCGTCGGGCTCTTCCCGTCGATCATCACCGGCCGCATCGTGGATGAGGCGCTGGTCGGCAAGAACATGGAGCTTCTCATAAAGCTCCTGCTCATGGCGTTTGCCGCGCTGACGGTAAGCCAGCTGGTGGGCGTTCTGGAGAACTACATCAACGCGTGGATCTCCCAGCGCATCATCTTTGACATGCGCAATCAGATGTACAAGCATCTGCAGTACATGCCGCATTCGTTCTTCACGACGGAGAAGCAGGGCGACATCATCACGCGCATGAACACGGACATAAGCGGCGTCAGCTCTGTCATCAGCGGCACACTTTCAAACATCGTCAGCAATGTCGCGACGGTCATCACGACTCTGGTGGCGCTCTTCAGCATGAGCGCGCCACTGGCGCTGGTAGGCATCGCGGTCATTCCGCTGCTTGTGCTCCCTACGAGGACAGCCGGCCGCACACGCTGGAAATACCTGACGCAGAGCCAGGCAAAGAGCGACGAGCTCAACCAGAAGATAGATGAGACGCTGTCAGTCAGCGGCTCCATGCTGGTAAAGATATTCACTCGCGAGCAGAAGGAATACGACGACTTCGTAAAGGTCAACAAAGAGGTCACAGACCTTAATCTGAAAGAACAGAGATCCGGTCAGCTCTTCCGCGTGGTCATGGGGATGTTCACGCAGCTGGGACCGCTGCTGATCTACTTTGCCGGCGGATACTTCATCATAAGGCAGATAGATACAACGCTGACCGTCGGTGTCATCACTGCGACCGTGGCTCTCATCAACAGGCTGTATAGGCCTATCGAGCAGCTGATGAACATATCGGTCGACTTCACAAGGTCGCTGGCGCTGTTCACACGTATCTTCGATTACTTCGACAGGGAGAACACCATCGTTTCGCCTGAGAACGGGCAGAAGCCTGACGTTGACAACAAGCCGATCACCTACGAGCATGTCGCGTTCAGCTATAATCCGGAGAACCCTATCCTCACGGATGTGGATTTCGAGGTGCCGGGCGGAAGCATGTACGCGATAGTCGGACCTTCGGGTTCGGGCAAGTCGACCGTGGTGAACCTCATACCGAGACTTTATGATGTTTGCGGCGGATCAGTAAAGATCGCGGGTGTGGATGTTCGCGACTTTGACCTGACATATCTGAGAGAGCAGATAGGCGTGGTGACGCAGGAGTCCTATCTCTTCAACGGCACCATACTTGAGAATCTCAGGTACGCTAAGAACGATGCGACGATGGAGGAGATAGAAGAAGCCTGCCGCATCGCCAACATCCATGAATTTATAAGCAATCAGCCTGACGGTTACGACACACAGGTAGGCAACCGCGGACTGAAGCTCTCAGGCGGCGAGAAGCAGAGGCTGTCGCTTGCCAGAGTCATACTGAAAGACCCTAAGATACTGATCCTTGACGAGGCGACATCCGCTCTCGACTCCATATCCGAGAATTCGATACAGGACGCTCTGGAGCAGATGATGGTGGGGCGCACAAGCATCGTAATAGCCCACAGGCTTTCTACGATACTGAAGGCCGACCGTATACTCGTCGTGAAGGACGGCGTCATCGCCGAGCAGGGTACTCATGAAGAGCTGCTGGAGAAGGGCGGCACATATAAAGAACTGTATGAGACACAGTTCCGCCAGGCCATCGACAGCGAGGCTGCAAGAAGCAATGCTGAGACGGCCGGTGAAAGCGATGGCCTGGACATCGCGACTCTGTCGACACAGTTCGGGGTCAGGAGGATCACGGAGTCTGACATATCAGCGGTGTACAGACTGGCTAAGTCAAACAGGAGATACTACAGGTATCTGGGAAGGATCCCTACCAGAGAGAGCCTTACGGAGATCATCTCTGAGGTACCGGAAGGGGTATCGCGAAGCTGTAAACATTTCGTGGGATTCTATAACGAAGACGATGTTCTGGTGGCTGTCATGGATCTCATAACCGGCTACCCGGAAGCTGATGATGCGTTCATCGGATGGCTGATGGTGGACGGAGAGATGCAGGGAAGGGGCATTGGCTCAGGCATCTTCGCAGACGTTCGCGCAGCCATGAAGGCAGCGGGCTACGATTACATGGCTCTCGCTGTGGTAAAGGAAAATGAAGAGGCCTTAAAGTTCTGGAAGGATCAGGGCTTTAAAGTAAAGAAGGAATCTGTCAGCACTGACGGATATGAAGTCTACGTGATGGACAGAGATATTTAGAATGGACGGGACACTGAGATTCAGAAAGGCGACCTGGGATGACCTGGACGCAATAATACGGATATACGACCGCTCACATGACGCGGAGGAAGCCGGGCTCACGACGACCGGATGGGTCAGAGGGATATACCCGGTCAGGGAAGTTGCGGAGGCTGCTCTGAAACGGGGAGATCTGTATCTGGCCGAGTACTGTGACAGAGTAGTTGCAACCGGGGTCATAAATAAGATACAGGTTGATGTCTATTCCTGCTGCGACTGGAAGTATAAAGCGCCGGATGACAAAGTGTGCGTACTGCATACCCTGGCTGTCGATCTGGACGCGAGAGGCTTTGGCATAGGGCCGGCATTTGTGAGGTTTTACGAGGAACTCGCCGGGGCGTGGGACTGCGAGGTGCTGAGGATAGACACCAACGCGAGGAACGCCGCAGCAAGGAAGATGTACGCGAAGCTCGGTTACACCGAGACTGACATAGTACCAACGGTATTCAACGGCATCGCCGGAGTGGATCTGGTGCTGATGGAGAAAAAGATATAAATGAGTCAGATAAGTATTTTTGACAACGCTAAAAACGATAACCAGCCGCTTGCGGCAAGGATGCGTCCGAGGAGCTTCGATG
>JBGUME010000238.1:0-8032 GCA_045116695.1 Anaerovoracaceae bacterium
GGGCGGTATAACAGACAGCACCGTGCTGCCTACGTTTAAATGCACGTTTGGAGATATGACAAACGAGGCACAGAATGCGCTTGAAGAGGGGCGGGTATTCCCTAAGGAATTCTTCAGGGATCTGACCGCCTGCATGCTGATAAGCGAGGAGTCGATGGCAGGTAAGGACCATGATGCGATAATGTATTCTCTTACCACTCTTGCGGCCATGGCCAATGAGTTCTGGTCACTGGATCCCGCTCTTAAGAATGTCGTGTACGAAACAGGCGATGACGGTACTGTTGTCAGAAGTATCTATAATGTGCACTTCGGATCCGGCGATAGGGATGGACAGATAATATACGATAACCAAACCCGGAAATGGTACCTCGGAGACGCAGAATACTCAGGCAGCATCGACAGCGAGGACACCCTGGCGGTATGGTGGACTATATTCGATATTGCGGACGGGAATATTCAATAGCGGCTTCCTGCACATGAAGGAATGAGCGGCAAATGCCGGCAAGCATGAAATGGTGTTATAATGGCAAAAAGCATAAAGTGCCGTTACAGCATATCAATATGCAAGAATGATTCCCAAAGTAAACAGGGGAATAAGGTTTGATCATGAAGAAAGAATTAAAAAGGAGTATAATCTGCTTTCTTGTTTTAGTCTTGCTGCTGAGTCAGGCGGCTCCGGTTTTCGCGGAAGCGGAGCCTGAAGAAACCAAAAACCTGACGGACACTTTTTATGCGCCGACGACCGGCTCAAACCATTCGCTGAAGGTGCCTTTCAATCTTTCATGGTTCAGGAATGACGCGCGTGAATATAATCATGATCTGGCGAAATTATCTCTGGGACTTGCGACTTCAGCATTCCGCACAAGCAAGCAGCGTGCTGAAAAAAAGGGAGGAACAGACTATAATGTCCGTTCTTTTATGGAACAGGCAGGGTTTACTGAACTCCGCAGCGATGATTACGATAAGACGCCGAGCATGTATACAATTTCCACAGTCATGGGGCATCAGACTGTCAGCGACGGGGGCGAGCCTTTTGAGCTGATCGCCGTCGGTGTTTGCGGCCAGGGATACATGGATGAGTGGGAGTCCAATCTTTCTGTCGGGACCGGGGAAAACCCTGAAGGATTCTACAGCGCCGCGCACCTTGTTTATGACCGCGTATTCGGTTACATTTCAGAAAATCATCTTGAGGGAAAGATAAAGATATGGATCTCCGGATTCTCGAGAGCTGCGGCCGTTTCCAATATCACCGCGTCGCTTTTGTCGGATGCGGATGATTTCTCACAGGAAAACGTATTTGCCTATACATTTGCGACACCGATGACCGTACGTGACGCGGAACCGGAACCATACAGAAACATCTTTAATATCTGCGGAAAGATGGACCCGGTGCCGAAAGTTCCGTTCGTGGACTGGGGATACTCCCGCTACGGGATCACTTACTATACTCCTACAATGGAAACCGATTCCGATTTCTGGGAAAAACGTGAGAAAGCAGATGAGATCTATAAGGATATCACCGGCATTTCCTACTGGGCAAATGCCGACATGAATAACCAGCTGAGGATCCTGATGGAATGCCTGCTGACCATCTGTCCTGATGTGGAGACCTATGCCGACAGTCTGCAGAAATATCTGATCTCCCTTTGGGAAAAACATGATGTCATCAGCATCATGTCCAGCCTGCTGGAAATGTCAGAGGATCCGCTCCTCATCAATGATGAGAACCGGCTTGAAGCTAATGTCATGATGAACCAGATCATGTACATGCTTCTGGACTACGCTACTGATGGGAACGCGTTCCGGCGGTTCAACCACGAAGCGTCGGTCGGATCAAATGTCATGCAGACACACACTCCGGAATTATATGTATCCTGGGTCTTTTCCGCAGACGGTCCGGAAGATCTGTACAGTGACCCTGACGCGTACACGCTGCTTTATGTCGGCGGTGACTCGACAGTCACTCTTTACAGGGATGAAGAAGAACTGGAACAGATGGAGAGCGGAGACAGGGATGTCAGCTCCTATCGTTATCTGAGTGTCCGTGATGAAAAGATATCAGTAATGATCCCGCGCGACCGCGATTACAGCGTATCCATACTCTCCAACAGAGACCAGAAGGTAGATATTTTTGAAGAAGGATGCCGGATCGAAAAGGACGCACCGGAAGACGCGCGGAAGTATACCTGCGAAATGAAAACCGGTGATGTGTTGAACATCGCATTCAAGGGATCGGGAGGCACTTCGGCTCCTGAAGGTTCTCTCGAAGCTTCTTCACAGTTCAATATAGAGAAGACAGTTACAGGCGTTGACATTCTGGATGACGTTTACGACTATCCGGACGCGATATCCTGGAGAGATCTGACCATACTCGTCTTTATGGCAGGAGTTCTGCTGATCACAACAGTCTTGTTTGTGATATCCATGCTTCTGATGTGGGTCCGCCACCGCTACAAGCGTGACCGCGGATATATCCCGGCAGATATGAAATTCCGTCCGCTTCCTATCAACTGCGTCTTTTTGGTAATGCAGTTATTCCTTGCAAGAGAGTTTTACGCTTTGCTGTATCATCCTGATCCTTTGGTGACCAACATCTTCAAGGGCGTGATCGGACTCCTGACTCTGGTCATTGCATACTACGGATACCGGAGAGTCAGCAATCAGTTCCATCTGATCATCATCTTTGCAGTATTCCTGCTGGCCGGCGCGGATATTTTGAAGACAACGAACGTCACTGCGGGAACATTGCTGCAGATCGCTGCATTTGTTCTGCTGTGCGCGGATTTCATCAGTGTGGACAGACCGGGATTATTCCGGACCTTTTTATGGATCATATTGTCCGCGGGAATGATTTTCATCATTACAAAAGTAACGGGTCATTCCGGTCTTCAGTGGTACCTTGATATCGCTTACATCGTTTCAGGGACTGCGCTTATGGTGTCAGCTTTTACATACTCAGCCAGATCTTCCCGCGGTTCGATACTGCTGTTTGCATCAGGGATTCTTATGATGCTGAACACAGCCACGGGAAGCAATATGTGGGTGAGCTTTGCTTCAGCAGCTTTGTATTATATATCGGTCTGCGTAATGGCCAGTATCGGAAGCGGCTTTATAATCCCGAGGATCGCTCCGGAATATAAGCCTCAGCCGGAGAAAGGGGCAGAACTATGAGTTATTATTTATTGGCTGATACCATGCGGCCGTGCACGGGCGAGGAGCTGCATGGCCAGGATGAATATAAGTATGTGGCTGTTCTGACAACGCCTGAATGGAACCGGGAACGGGAACGTTTTGATATGGGGATCGAGCTGGAACCCGATGCCGGGAATATCCATAACACCAAAGCGGAAGTCAATTATGACTCGCTTACCGGGACTTTCCAGCTGCCGGACCGCGAAAATATAGATTCGAATGATTTCCGCTTTGCGTTCGCGCTTGATGAAAAGGGTATCGTGTTTATCGATGACAGCGGCAAGGCGCAGCAGATGATAGATGCCATCAGGCGCACAAGACGCTGGAGAAAACCGAGCCTGGAGCGCTTCCTGTATGACTTTCTTGAGCAGATAGTCGAAGATGATCTGTCTATCTTGGAGCGCTATGAAGCTGAGCTCAACAAAATAGAGGACGCGATACTGAACTCTGAGGAGTATAAGGATCTGGGGCGGGTCACAGAGATCCATAACGACATCCGCAAACTGCTGGTGCACTATGAGCAGATCATCGATATGACTCAGGAACTGGAAGAGAATGAGAACGGATTCTTCAGCGAAGAGAATCTTCGCTACATACATCTGTTCATGAACCTTATAGCACGCCGGCACGATTCCGCTGCTTCTCTTCGCGATTACACGATGCAGGTGCGTGATCTCTACCATGCGCAGCTCGAAGTAAGGCAGAACAGGATAATGACGCTTCTTACTGTCATTACCACCATTTTCATGCCGCTGACGCTGATAGTCGGATGGTATGGCATGAACTTCCGCTACATGCCGGAACTTGAGTGGGAATTCGGATATCCGGTTGTGATCATAGTAAGCATTTCGGTTGCAGTCGCATGCCTTCTGTATTTCAAAAGGAAGAAGTGGCTATAGCAATCGTCCGAAGGAGGGTAATGAAACATGGAGAAACGAACAGGTAAAAAAAGCTTGCTTATGCTCATAATACTGACCATGAGCTTATGCCTCATAAGCTCATGCGGGCAGACACCGGCTCCGGATCCGGGTGAAGCGGACGGATATACGCTGGACAACATCAGAAACTACGTTGTCGGTATCGATGAGGAGATGGAGCTCGATAACGGCAGCAAGAAGGCCATAACCAACTTTGATAATGCCGCCACTACTCCGGCGCTTCAGCCTGTCGCGGACGAGGTGAATGAAAAACTGCAGAAGTACGGATCTATCGGCCGAGGTTATTCTCCTAAGTCGAACTATTCGACGGAGCTTTACAACGATACGAGAGACAAAGTCCTTGAATTCGTCGGAGCAGAACCGGGCACCTACACTGTTTTCTATGTCAACAACACCACGGATGGCCTTAATAAGCTGGCGACCGCGCTCGTAGAGGACAAGAGCGATGTGATACTCACGACACGCATAGAGCATCATTCCAACGACCTTCCGTGGCGAGAAAACGCTACAGTTATTTACGCGGAGGTAGATGATCAGGGACGCGTGATGTACGACGAGATCGAGAAGCAGCTGCAGAACAACGATGTCAAATATGTTTCCGTAACAGCGGCTTCAAACGTCACGGGCTATGTGACCGACGTGCACAGAGTCGCCAAGCTCGCGCACAAGTACGGCGCAAAGATCATAGTCGACGGAGCGCAGATAGTTGCTCACAGAAAGTTCTCAATGATGGGCGAGACAGAAGATGAGAATATCGATTTCTTCGTATTCTCCGCCCACAAGATGTATTCACCGTACGGAGGCGGCGCAGTGGTAGGCCTGACGGACGACCTGCTTTATAAAATGCCGCACTTCTACGGAGGCGGCACTATACAGATAGTAGGTGATGACTGGGTGGAATACGCTGAAGTGCCTAAGAGCTATGAAGCAGGCTCGCCTAACTATCCGGGCGTCGTAGGTCTGGGCAAGGCAATAGATATCCTTGAGGAAGTCGGATTCGATAATATCGAAGCGCACGAGAAAGCTCTTAATAAGAGGCTCGTTGACGGATTGCTGAAGATGGACAACATCATAGTTTATGGAGACTATGAAGACCTCAGCGACCGTGTCGGCGTCATCACGTTCAACTTCAGTGACGCGAATTCCTCTCTCGTAGCGGAAGAGCTGTCACAGCATTACGGCATCGCGACAAGACGCGGAGCGTTCTGCGCGAATCCGTATGTATGGAGACTGTACGGGCTGACGGATGAACAGGTTCATAACTTTGCCGAGTGTTCCGATGTCAACACACCGGGAATGATACGTGTAAGCTTCGGCATATACAATACGGAAGAGGAAGTAGACTATCTTCTGAAGGTGCTGCCTGACGCGGTCAAGAGGGCAAAGAAAACAAACGAAAAGAACTGGAACATGGCGAATCCGGAATATTAAACCGCAGAAGGGAAAGAACATGTCAGTAGTACAGAATCTCAATTCATCATTCATGTACATGCTCTGCGGCAGCATCATCCTTGTTGTCGCCCTGATATGCGTGCTGTTTCTTGTGCGCGCATGGAGGGCAGGTCTTGCCATCGGCATGGATAAGGAGAAGATGCGCAGAGTCGTCGTATCGAGCGCGGCGTTTACCGTGCTGCCGAGCATCGGCATATTGCTGGGCGTCATCGCGCTGTCAGGAAGCCTCGGCGTACCATGGCCATGGCTCCGCCTGTCAGTCATCGGAGCGCTCCACTATGAGACTCAGGTAGCGCAGGCTGCAGCAGAAGCTTCCGGCCTGAGCGCGCTTTCTATGTCGCAGATGACTATGGGCGCATTCACCACGATATGCCTGCTGATGAGCATGTGCATCATTTGGTCGCTCATCTTAAGCCTTATATTCGGCAAGGCATATTCCAACCGCCTGCTGAAGGGAAAGAAGGGAAGTAAGAAAGAAGGAAGCAATGCAGGAAGCGGCTTCGGAGACCTTGCGATGACAGCGATGTTCGTTGGTCTGATCAGCGCATATGTGGGAAGCTACATTGGAGGACTGATCAGCGGAAACGGGCGCTTCAGCTTCAGCGGAGACTGGATGCCTCTTGCCGTAGCTGCTGTCGGCGCTCTGGCGATGGCCGTATTCGTATGGCTTTATGAGAAAAAGAAACACGTCTGGGCGGAGAGTTTTTCCGTCGCGGGAAGCATGCTTATCGCCATGATAGCAGCAGTAGTGCTGAAGATCATAGTCTGAGAGGGGTGAGGATATGGAAGAACAAAAATACCTTCAGTTTGAAAAATACAATCAGACGACTCACCGCATCGGAAGGCTGGCCTGCGCGCTGATGACAGTGCTTCTGCTTGGAGCACCGTTCGTGATAGGCTGGCGTTACGGGGCCATGCCTGACTTCGGAGCTGTTTCAAGGGCATATCTTGCTATCGGTCTGGTGTGGATGATATCCAGCGCTGCTGAATTCCTGATATATTTCCCAATGCTCGGCGCGGGCGGAAGCTACATGAGCTTCATAACAGGAAACATCATAAACCTGAAACTGCCGTGCGCGGTAAACTCAAGGGATCTTGTAGAGGTAAAGGCCGGCACACCTGAAAACGAGATCGTATCGACCATCTCGATCGCTGTGAGCGCTCTTGTGACGATAACCATCCTGGCTGTCGGCGTGATGATACTCATCCCGCTTCAGCCTATACTTCAGGCACCGGTGCTGCAGCCCGCATTTGACAATGTGGTGCCGGCTCTGTTCGGAGCTCTGGCTTACAAGTATTACCGCGGTCATCTGGACATCGCTCTGCCGCCTCTGCTGGTGATGTGCGTACTGTTCACACTCGTTCCGGGACTCATCTCGTCCACAAGCATGATGATAATCCCAAGCGGCGCGCTCGCGATACTTCTGGCATGGCTGAGCTACAGAAAAACCAATGGAGGCCTGCAATGAAATTGCATCCTGTAGAACACTTTAAAACGATCACTGAGCACAGGAGGCTTGTGAGGTCATATTGCTTCAGGCTCGGCCTGTACAGGCAGGGGCTTCTGCATGACCTGACAAAATATTCTCCGGTGGAGTTCTGGCGCGGAGCCAGATACTATCAGGGAAACCGCAGCCCTAACAACAAAGAGAGGGAGGAGACCGGGGTCTCGATGGCATGGCTCCACCACAAAGGCCGCAACAAGCACCACTTCGAATACTGGATCGACTATACGCTTGACGAAAACGGCAAGGTTGGTTTTGGCGGAAACAGAATGCCTAAACGCTACGTGGCGGAGATGTTCTGTGACCGCATAGCCGCGTGCAGGATCTACATGGGCGACAAGTACACCGACGCTTCGGCCTATGATTACTACAAAAAGGGAACAGGCACCAGGATAGGCGAGGTCATACATCCGGAGACCGCGGCAGAGCTCGAGAAGATGCTTAAAGTACTCAAGGATAAAGGGGAGGACGCAGCGTTTGCATACGTCCGCAAATGGCTGAAGGAATAGTAATTATCAATATTGTTTTCCTTTGTTTTAGAACGCCAATTGTGTTGAGAAACACAGGCGTTTTTTTGTAAAATATATTCGTAGAAATTTGTTTTCTTAATCAACTAACGGTATTGTCATTAGCTCATAGGGGGTACTTATGAAGGTAATTGCAAGTGATGAAAGAACTGCCGTGATCTCCAAAGTCATTGAACTTCTGGATCCGGGCAGCTTCATGGAGATGGGCGAACATGTATCGGCGAGGTTTACCGAGTTCTATCACCCGGACTCCGTTAAGGAGTCAGACGGCGTGGTGACCGGGTACGGCACGATAAATGGGAACCTTGTATTTGTCTATGCCCAGGACAACGAAGTAATGGGCGGAACATTCGGCGAACAGCACGGACGCAAAATAGTAGATCTGTACGAGCATGCCATCAAGGCAAAGGCTCCTGTG
>JBGUME010000239.1:0-2650 GCA_045116695.1 Anaerovoracaceae bacterium
ACTAAAGGCAATCTACAATAGTAGACTGCTTTTGTTTTGGAGGAAAATATGTCAACACCGAAAATAAACCATAGTGAATTCAGATTCTGTGAGATATTGTGGGCAAATGAGCCGATCAGCAGCATAGAGCTTGTAAAGCTGTGTAAGGAGCAGCTTGAATGGAGCAAGTCTACGACGTATACGATCATCAAGAGATTATCGGATCGAGGAGTGGTGAAGTTCGAGGATAAGACGGTCACATCCCTGGTCAGTAAGGAAGAAGCTTGTAAGGCTGAAAGCATTGCTGTGGTGGATCGTAACTTTGCCGGATCCCTGCCGGGATTTGTGGCGACATTTGTAGGAGGAAGGCAGCTTTCAGAGGAGGAACTTGATGAGCTGCAGGCGATCATTGACGAATGCAGGAAGGATAAATGATATACGAGCTTCTGTTAAGAAACCTTACAAATTCAATATATGGCGGTCTTCTCGTGGCTGTTGTCGTTTTGATAAGGTTGGCAGTAAGAAGGAGAGTGTCGAAGAGTTATATTTGTATACTGTGGATCCTCGTCGGATTGCGCCTCATCATACCTGCTTCGATAGAGTCTCCCGTGGGTATCCTGCCGCAGATATCCCTTGGACATTCGAGGGTTTTGGAGACAGAGGATCACTATTACAGTGAAGAACCGACAGGCCCGGTTTTTGATGAGTCCGATGGATCATCTGCACATGACATTGAAAGCGCTGCTACTGAAACGGAGATTTCAGTACAGGGTGACGCAGAATACATAACCGTTGCTTCTGTTCAGAAGACAAAAATAAATATCCCGGAGATTGTATGGCTGGCCGGATGTGTGCTGATGCTTGGGTATATGGCAATCACCTGGATGATCATGGGGAGAAAAGTGCGATTTGCCGTGCCGGAATCGTTTCGCATCCATATAAAACCCTCCGATGCAACAGATTCAGAGGTGCGGATATATTCTACGGAGGATATCCGGGTTCCGTTCCTGTTCGGATTGGTAAAACCAAAGATATATCTTCCGTATGGACTTACGGAAAATGACAGGGTTCATGTGATACGCCACGAATTGGCACATATTAGGCGGTGTGATCATATAACTAAGCCGGCATTCTTTGCCATACTCGCATTTTACTGGTACAACCCGCTCATATGGCTGGCTTTTATACTTTTCTCGTCAGATATGGAAATGGCCTGTGATGAGCTGGTAGTGGATTCGTATGATGAGTCTGCGAGAAACGGATATGCAGATGCCTTGTTATCGGTAGCGGGAAAGAATCGCGGGATAAGGATGTTTTCAATTCCGTTTGGCAGCGCACCGATTAAGGAAAGAATCAGCAGGGTCATGTCGTACAAGCGAAACGGATGGGTAATAAAGGTATCCTCGATAATTGTTATTGCAATATTATCAATGGTTTTTTCATCCGTACATGCCACAGCAGATCAGGGAGAAACCGTAATAACGGATTATGACCTTGTGGTTCCAGTGATAGATGAAGCGACCGGTGAGAGGTTTCTTCTGATTCCGTATTATAAGGATCTGAACGCATATGAGCTGGTAGAGTCAGGGGATGAGCTTGAAACTAAAGTCAGAGAAAACTCGGATATGTTCTGGTATGAACGCCCTTTATCCGATTATCAGATAAGAAAGGATGCGGCGACAGGTCTTGAATATATTGTCAAAAACGGTGATGCACTTTGGGAAAGTCATGTATTGCTGCGTGATGACCATGACAGGAAAATATATGATTCGCTTGCCCAGGATTACTCCGACAGGTATACGGAGGTGATTCCCGATGCAGAAGTTGGTTATATATACGCAAGTTATGAGGTTATGGGACTGGCAGAAAGATATGATAATGGATTTCTTTTCCTTCAGACCGGTACATTGATGTATATAGACTTGAGGGATCCGGTAGCTTATGGGTGGCGGCTTGCGCTTACTACGGATGAGTATCTTCGCCTTGAAAAGTGGATGTCTGAAAGTAAAGACAGCAGTTTTGACCATACTGAGTTTGAGGCATGGAAGCCCGTATTTGATGAGTTGGACATTGAATATGACATTACTCTTGATCCGGAAAGCAAACGTTATCAGGGAGCGGTCCGATGGCTTGAAAACACAAGGGGGGAATTCCCGGCCGAGGGAATGACGGAAGAGCAGATCGAGGAGCAGATCAGATATACGATCAAGAGTATTGATGAGGATGGAGATGAGGTTCCGTTTGGCACGGTACCCGGGATGCTCGTTACCGAGGAGAATGATAAGGATCGTAAAACGATCATTCAGATACCGGATGATATAAGACAGATGATGTTTGACCTCAACAAGGAAGAATTTATTAAATGGAATGGCTGTGGTGGAGACACCGAAAGGTCTGACATATATCAGGCATATCAGGAGCAGGCACCAAAGGAGGACAGGCTTAAAGGAACCTGGACGCTCAGTCAGTATGAACGGTTGTATATTAATTTTTTTGTAGAGGCGGTAAAATCAGCAAATCCCGAATGGCAACCGGGAGATGATTTTGATGATGAACTGATAAACGCCATTACAAGGGATCAGATAGAAACATATATATATGTTGACGGATCGGAGCTGAAATATGACCCTGCGCAGTTTGTCACGGAGGAAAGCTGTGTTTCTGAGAGTCC
>JBGUME010000240.1:0-9149 GCA_045116695.1 Anaerovoracaceae bacterium
ATCTTCTTGAAGCGCATAGGCTTGCCCGGAGCATTCACATACTCCTCTTCCTTGACAGGCTCAGGCTCTTCAGCCTTAGGCTCCGGCTTTTCTGCTTCAGGCTCTTCCTTAGCGGCAGGCTTTTCTTCTGCCTTTTCGGAAGCTGCCTCCGCAGGCTTTTCTGCCTTCTCTTCAGGTTTGTCAGCTTTCTCTGCAGCCTTGACCTCAGGCTTTTCAGGCGCTTCCGCCTTTGCCTTTGTTTCTTCTTCAGGCACTGCAACATCTTCCGCAGGTTTTTCTTCTGCAGGTTCTGCTTTTGGCGCCACAGGCTTCTTAGGGATCACCGGCTTGCCCATAGGCGGCTTTGGCCTTGCTCCGTCCTTAGGGACGACAGGGACCGCCTTGATCTTAGGCTTGCCCGCTCCGGCCTGAGCGCCTGACGAAGTACCTCTCATCATGTTGATGGATCTTATCAGTCTCTCAGCATCCTGATCCTCTACCGAAGACCTTGCGGAGCTGACGGCGATACCCATTTTATCGGCATAGCCTTTTAGCTCCTGAAAGCTAATGTCAAGTTCTTTGGTAAGTTCGCTAACTTTCTTTGGCATCTGTACCTCCTTGGAAATTATCGAGTGCCTGCCCGATAACTCTTTTGATTTCCTCTGTATCGATATTCTGTCTGCAAACACGGTTGAATGCCTTGCGTTTTATCGCTGTCTCTATGCATCCCTCATCCGCGCACAGATAGAAGCCTCTTCCGTCATTTTTGCGGCCTGTATCCGCCGTCACTCTGACTCCGTCGAAGGTGAACCTCATGAGCTCATCCTGAGGCTTTGATTCTCTGCATGCGATGCATCTACGCATCGGCTTCTGCGCTTGGTGTCTCCTCAATTTCAACCTCTTCTGCATCATCGGAATCTTCGTATTCGTCGAATGCGAAGCCCATCTCCTTGAGCTGCTCGTTGCTCTTGATGTCGATCTTCCATCCGCTTACTCTGGCAGCGAGTCTTACGTTCTGGCCTTCACGTCCGATAGCGAGCGAGAGCTGCTGTTCAGGTACTACCGCGGTCGCGGCTTTCTCATCCTCGTTGATGTAAACGCCTTCTACGATAGCCGGTCTCAGCACGTTGCTGATCAGTACCGCAGGATCCTCATCCCATACGATGATATCGATCTTCTCGCCAAAGAGCTCGTCCGCGATATTCTGGACTCTTGCTCCTCTGTTTCCGACGCAGGCGCCGACAGGATCGACGTTAGGGTCATGGGAATAAACAGCGATCTTTGTGCGGGAGCCGGCCTCACGGGCTGTTCCTTTGATCTCGACTGTTCCGTCGGCGATCTCAGGGATCTCGAGTTCAAAGAGTCCTCTTACAAGTCCCGGGTGAGATCTTGAGAGAAGCACCTGAGGTCCCTTGTTCTCTTTCTTGACGTCCATGACGTAGACCTTGATGCGGTCGCCCGGTTTGAAGCTCTCAGTCCTTACCTGCTCGGACGCAGGGACTCTGCCCTCCGTACGGCCAAGAGAGATAAGCATCGTGCCATTGGAGATCCTTTCGACCTTTCCTGTTACGATGGTGCCCTTCTTTTCGATGAATTCGTTGTATGAGTTGGTACGCTCAGCCTCTCTGTTCTTCTGTACAAAGACCTGCTTCGCGCCCTGAGCGGCTATCCTGTTGAAGTCCTTAGGATCGATCTCGTACTCTACGACATCGCCTACCTCGTAGCCGTCATATATCTCTTTCGCTTCCTCAAGAGAGATCTGTGTCATGAAGTCCTCAACTTCCTCTACGACTTCCATGCCCATGTAGACTGTTACGTCTCCCTCGGTCATATCGACTTCGACTCTCACATTGGATGCTCCGTAATTCTTCCTGTATGCATTCTCGATGGAGTCCTTTATAGCTCCGATGATCTCCTCTTCGGAAAGGTTCTTTTCTTTTTTGAGATCCGCAAATGCATCTAGAAATTCCTTGCTCATTTTGTCCTCCCGGTTTTATTAGAAAACTACTGCTAAATTTATCTTGCTTATCTTATCGGCGGGTATATCGAGTTCGCCGTCATCCGTGACTATGGTCACCGTGCCGTCCTCTTTCCCTTTGAGCACGCCTTCATGCTCCTTGCTGCCGTTTATCTGCTCATATGTCCTGACTTCGACGGCTCTCCCGGCGAATCTTACATAATCGCTCTCTTTGATGAGCTCTCTGTCGAGTCCCGCCGAACCTACTTCCAGGCTGTAACTGCGTTCGATGATATCTTCCTTATCAAGAAAGTCGCTGAGCCAGCTGTTTACTTTCTCGCAGTCTTCGATGCTTACATACTCGTTCTCCGAGTCCGCCGGTTTCTCAAGCAGTACTCTCAGCACCCATGCCGGGCCTTCCTTCTTGTATTCGACCTTGTATAATTCAAGATCATTCTCTTCAAGGAACGGCATCAGCACGCCGCTGACCTTGCCGCTTATGTCTTCTTTTGCCATGTTTTCACCGTCAAAAATGTCATACATAAGTGAAAGAGTGGGAGTCCCCACTCTTTCGAAACGTTAACTTACTTTGCATTTATACCACCAAAGCACTGAGATTGCAAGGCTTTTTTATTTGCCTAACCATCGCCGTCAGTCTTGCCTGAATTATCTTCGGCGTTAGGATCAGGTTCCTGTGTGCTGCTGTGGTCGGCTTTATCCTTGTCCTTATCTTCTTTCTTTTCTTCCGGCGGCGGATCCGGAGGCTGTGTACCTGTGGTGAAGTACTCTCCGTTCTTGATTATCACATTGTCCGGTCTGGATCTGTACTCTCCGCCCTTGGCTCTGTCGACATTGCTCATGATCTTGCTCCAGAGTTTTGCAGCCGTCATCGAGGTCGTATTCAGGGCTACGTTGTCATCCGTACCTATCCAAAGCGCCGCTGCGTAATTGGCTGTGAATCCGTCGAACCAGATGTCCCAGGTATCGTCAGTCGTTCCCGTTTTGCCTCCGACATGCTCGCCATCGACAGCGGCATCTGTCGCGATGCCGTTCGAGACTACCGACTGGAGCACATCCGTCATTATGAACGCCACGCCTTCATCAAGCACTCTTGTCTCCGTGGACTCTCCTTCAAGCAGGACTTTGCCTTCGCTGTCTGTGACCTTCGTGTAGCAGATACCCGAGTTGCGGACTCCGCCGTTCGGGAATGTCGCGTATGCGAGGGCCATATCCAGAGGCGTGACTCCTTCTGTCATGGCTCCCAGCGCGAGAGCTGCAAGGTTGATGTCGTTGTATGACTGCGACGTGTCATCGACTATAGTCGAGATGCCGTATTTTTTCACCAGCTCCATGGAGTAGTCTACTCCTACCTGAGCAAGTATCTTTACCGCGCATGTGTTCTTCGACAGCTGTATGGCCTGTCTGAAGGTCTTGTACCCGGAGTAGGATCTTTCATAGTTCTTAGGCCATACTTCATCGTTGACCTCCATCTTTTCATCGACCACTCCGGAAGCAGTCGTTATATAATCGCCCCAGTACTTGGCTCCCTGTTTGTCTTTGTACTCCGAAGTCGTGTATTTGAACTTCTCGCCTTCCTGCTGGAGTTCAAAACTCTTCTGCAGGGCCGCGGAATATACCGCGAGCGGTTTTATCGACGATCCCGGCTGGCGAGGGCTCGTAGCTCTGTTGAAGAGTTTCTCTCCATCCGCTTTCCTTGTACCTACCATCGCCTTTATCTGGCCCGTGCCCACTTCGACGATCACCATGGCGCCCTCGACCTTTCCTTCTCCCGTAACGGTGTCCGGGAAGTTGTCAGAGTCTTTGAACTGCTTGTTGACGGCCTTCTGGGCCTGTGAGTCGAGAGTGGAATATATGTTGAGTCCCTTTGAATAAATCAGATTGTTAGCCTGATAATCGTCAAGATTATATTTCTCCATGAGATCGTGTTTTACGGTCTCCAGCAGATAGTCCTTGAACGCGGAGTTTGTACTTGAGCTTGCTCCGCCCGGATTTATGAATTCTTCCAGAGGGATCTTGCTCGCGTCAGCTTCTTCCTGTGTTATATAGCCCTGTTCTGCCATGAGATCCAGAACTATATAGCGCCTGTCGCGGGACACGTCGTTAGCCCAGAGTCCGTCGTCCAGTTCGGTAGTCGTCTCTGCCTCATCATCTTCTGTCATAAGCAGGGCATAGAGTCCCGGCGCCTGCGGCAGGGCTGCAAGAGCCGCGCACTGCTCAAGGCTCAGGTCCTCAACACTGACATCGAAGTACTTCTTTGACGCGGTGTCCACTCCATAACATCCATATCCCAGATATATTGTGTTCAAGTACGCCGTGAGTATTTCTTCCTTGCTCAGAGTGTCTTCTATCACGTGAGCGTAGTACATTTCTATGATCTTACGCTTTATGGACCTTATGCTCTTTTCTTCAGGCAGGAACACGTTTCTGGCGAGCTGCTGCGTTATGGTACTTGTTCCGCTTATCTCACCACCGCCCTTGAGAGAACTCAGTATCGCGCCGAATATCCTTTTCACATTGAAGCCTTTGTGCGTCCAGAATGTCTTGTCCTCGATCGCGATGAAGGCGTTCTTCAGATTGTCCGGCAGCTGGTCATAGTTTACGATCTCGCGGTTCTCATCATAGTAAATGTCATCGGTCAGATTTCCCTCATCATCATAGATGTGCGTACTGACATCGAGCGTGTTGTATATCTGGTTAGGATTGATCTCAGGAGCTCTGGCTATGGTTATCGCTACATAAGCGCCGCCAATGACTCCGCAGACGATCATGAGGGCCAGCATTATCTCGAGAGCCGACAATATCCATCTGTATTTTCCGCCCTTCTTACTGCCCTTCTTTATGACTTTCTTTTTCAGGACCGCTATACCGGAACCCGCTGCGCTTTTTTTCTTGGTAACGGTCTTAGGCTTCTTTCCGGCCTTGACGTCTTTTTTTGCGGCACTTTTCTTTGCGGCAGCCAGCTTTGCCCTTATGGCTTCATCAAGCTTAGCCTGATGATCCGCCTCAGCGGCAGCGTCTCCCGCCATCTTCTCCGCTTCCTCTTTAAGTCTGGCGCGTATGGCTTCTTCTTTTGCCTTTTCACGCCTTTTGTCAGCGGCTTCGGATCTGGCCGCTTCAGAAGCCGCCTTGAATTCGGCCATCTTTTTCTTCATGAAGGCCTTAGCCGCATCCTTTTTTTCAGACACAAAAGCAGCTGCCTTTGCCTTCAAATCCGATTCTGTAGTGGCTTTCTCAGGCTCAGGCTTTGCTTCTCCGGCAGTTTCTTTATATACCGGTCTCATAGGTTCCTCAGGAAGCCCATACTGTTTCTGCGGCGGCGCAGGCCTCGCAGGCTCTGCCGGTTTCACAGCCGGTTTGTTATCGAAATCAAAAGAAAGTGACGCCTCCTCATGCCACCTCGGCTTGTTTGCCGAAGCGTTGAAGCTGTCCGGAGTCACCTGTCTTGGCTTGTTATTCGGTTTTTCGTTATCGTAACCGTTGTTAGTCAATCTTCCACCTGACCGCAGATGCGGTTTTTACAAATGAAATCACGGAGGTCTTGCCTCCGTGATATATTAACACAAAATGTTGTTTGTAAAGCAATTTTTGACGCTATATTTAGATTAAGATGTATTAAGGTAACAATCCTCTTTACTCTTGCTTTTCCAGCATTCTCATGGAATTCAGTATGCATATGACAGCGACACCGACGTCGGCAAATACCGCCACCCACATATTGGCTATGCCAAGTGCTCCAAGCAGCAGGCAGGCGAACTTCACGAAGAGCGCGAACACTATATTTTGCCTGGATATCGACAGCGTCTTGCGTGCTGTCTTCATGACCGCCGGGATCTTTGCTATATCGTCATCCATGATGACCACGTCCGCCGCTTCTATGGCAGCGTCAGATCCGAGAGAGCCCATGGCTATTCCCACGTCCGCGACTGAGAGCACCGGAGCGTCGTTTATGCCGTCGCCTATGAACGCGAGTCTTCCACGCTTTCTGTCGGAATCATTTCCGCCCGCCTTCTTTCTCAACGCATCCAGCAGTTCCTCTACAGCGCTTACTTTATCCTGCGGCAGAAGCTCCGCTCTGTAATCGCTTATACCGAGTTCTTTCGCTACAGCTCCGGCTACCTTCCCGGAGTCGCCTGTGAGCATAACGATATTCTTTACGCCTGCTTCCAGCATGCCGGATATGGCTTCCTTTACCCCTGTCTTAGGCATGTCGGCTACGATTATGGTGCCGATGTATTTGCCGTTCTTAGCGACGTAGCAGTTTGTACCGCTGACTTCCGTGTCGATATCAGGGATCTTTATTCCTTCTGTCTCAAGGAAACCGCGGTTTCCGACCGTTATATTATCCTCGCCGGCAGTGGCTGTGATGCCCTTGCCCGCTGCGGTCTTTACATCTTTGATCTTCGACTGTGCTATCGGATCATCGCAGGCTTCGATTATTGCGGCAGCTATAGGATGAGTGGATCCGCTCTCGGCAGCAGCGGCAAACCTCACGATATCTTCAGCAGCATATCCCTCCGCTGCTTCAACTGCAGCCACCTTGAATCTTCCTTCGGTCAGTGTTCCGGTCTTATCAGATACGACAGTATCAAGCTCGGACAAAAGTTCCAGATAGTTGGAGCCTTTTACCAGGACGCCGTTTCTGGATGCCGCGCCTATTCCTCCGAAGAATGCCAGAGGTACGGAAATGACAAGTGCGCATGGGCAGGAGATTACCAGAAAGGTGCATGCCCTGAGTACCCACTCGCCGAATTCAGCGGCAAAGCTGCCGGAGATCAGAGGCGGCAGGAACGCGAGTATCACGGCTGCTATTACCACAGTTGGAGTGTACCAGCGCGCGAATCTCGTAATGAAGTTCTCCGTGACAGACTTCCTTGAAGACGCCTCTTCCACGAGCTCAAGTATCTGGGAAACCGTGCAGTCGTCGAACTCCTTCTCAGCCCTTACTCTCAGCAGACTGTCGCCGTTGATGCAGCCGGATATCACCTGTTCGCCCACGGCTACGGGCCTTGGAAGTGATTCACCGGTAAGCGCGGAAGTATTCACAAGTCCGCTTCCTTCTATGACGACACCGTCCGTAGGGATCTTCTCACCCGGCTTTATGACCAGGATGTCTCCCACTTCTATATCGTCAGGATCTATCACCTCGATCGACCCGTCCTCTGCCTCGCGGTTGGCAAAGTCAGCTGCCATGCTCATCAGATCGGCTATGGAACCCCTGGACTTGCCTACGGCATAGCTCTGGAAGAACTCACCCACCTGATAGAACAGCATTACCGCTACGGCCTCTCCGAATTCCTTGCAGCCGAATGCCCCGACCGTCGCGAGCGTCATCAGGAAGCTCTCGTCAAAGAGCTGTCGGTTCCTGATGCCTATGAGGCACTTCCGCACCACATCGTGACCGACTATGAAGTACGGCACAAGGTAGAGCAGCAGCTCCGTGACAGTGCCGCCCAAAGTATCCGGAAACAGCCCCGCGTGCTCCGAGACCATAAGTATCACGAAGAGCACAAAGGATATGCCTATCTGCTGTAATTCTTTTTTCTGTTTAGGTGTGAATCTGTCCATTATTTGAGTACTACCTGGCAGTCAGGCTCAACCTTTGCGATAACCTTTACCGCTTCTTCAACAACCTGATCGAAAACAGCATCGTCTGCTTCGATCATCATCTTCTGCGTCATGAAGCTTACGGAAGCGTCCGTGACTCCGTCAATCTTTTTGATGGCTTCTTCCATCTTAGCGGCGCAGTTTGCGCAGTCCAGGTCGATCAGTTTGAATTTCTTCTTCATTGTTGTGCTCCTTTGCTTGATTATTCTTCGATGTGCTCCTTGCCCATCGCGATTATCGTTTTTACGTGATCGTCATCGAGCGAATAGTAAATTGCCTTGCCCGATCTGCGGCTCTTTATCAGCTTGGCCGTCTTCAGAGCTTTAAGCTGGTGGGATACCGCAGACTGATTCATTTCAATGTCCTCGCATATCTCCGTAACGTTCTTTTCTCCGTCAAAGAGATCATAGAGTATCTTTATACGCGTCGAATCCGCAAACATCTTGAAGAGATCAGCCAGTTCAAGCAGTTCTTCTTCGCTCATGTCCTTGAGTATGTATTCGTTCTTTTTAGGCATGCCCCTTCCTCTCTTTGGTCATGAAAAAACATATGCATCTATATTCATATGAATATATTAGCATATGTTCATTATAAGTCAAGACTTTATTTCGTTTTTCAGTCTTCGAATCCGTTCCAGACAGGAATGCCGGTATATACCTGCGCTTCCTCTTCGCCTCTGAGTACCCTCAGGGCTCCTGCAGCCATGGCCTCGTGCTCCACCTCCCCCGGGTAGAAATACACCGGGGCTATCCAGCCGCAGCGTTCCGTTATGTAGTCGCAGAGGTCATCGAATCTCAGCAGTCCGCCTCCGCAGACTATCGCATCGACCTTACCGGACAGTACAACGGCCATTTCTCCTATGCTCTTGCAGATGTTGTAGAGCATGGCGTTCCATACGCGGACAGCCCTAGGGTCTCCTGCTTCGACCATTTCATGCACCTTGTCCGAGTTGGATGTTCCGAAGTGGCTCACAAAGCCGCCCGATCTTGTACATGCGTCGCCTATCGGGATATCGCTGAATTCTCCGTCTTTTCCGAAGTATTCGACAGCCAGCTGCGCAGGCAGCGCTCCCGTGCGTGTCGGCGTGAAAGGTCCCTCGCCCCAGGCATTATTGGTGCCGTCAATCATGCGGCCCTTGCGGTGTGCCGATATGGACATGCCTCCGTCTATATGGCAGACGATGAGATCGGCATCCTCGTATCTCATGCCGTGCCTGCCGCAGTGCAGCCTTGCCGTGCCTTTGAGATTCAGCACATGCAGGCTGGATCCTCTGTAAAGTCCGTCCATGCCCGTTATGCGGGCTTCATCTATGAGCTCGTCCACTTTTGGACTGTCCACCATGAACGCGCGGCAGCCGTATTCGGCGGCAAGTTCTGCTGCCAGAGGTACGGCAAGGTTGGCCGGGTGGTCTACCTTGGTGACCTGATCGGATATATCTTGTAAGAGCTTATCGTTAACTTCGTATGTCCCGCTGTTCACGCTGGCAGAAGCGCCTCCCCGGCCGACTATGGCGTCGGTTTTACTGAGGTCTATGCCGTTCTCGCCAAGGAAATCGAGTATCATCTGCTTTCTGTAAGCGAACTGATTG
>JBGUME010000241.1:0-3481 GCA_045116695.1 Anaerovoracaceae bacterium
CATATTAGTTGCTTACGGCCTTTAGCTTCTGAGTTCTTCACCTTTCCTGCGGGCCGCAGCTCTCTGGAATGCTTTTACTGTCTCAACGATAGGAATGATCAGTATCGCGAGTCCCATCGCGATGCCGTATTCCCTGAGATCTATGGTCGTGAACTCAAACAGTGCGGCAAGGGCAGGTATCTCTATGACCATCGTTGTCAGCAGCATGGCCACGGCTGCCGAGCCCCAGAGCCATCCGTTCTGTCTTGTCAGTTTGAATACGGACTGCCTGCGAGATCTCATGTTGAACGAGTGGAATATCTCGCACATGGACATCGTCAGGAATGCCATTGTTATGCCGTCGTTGCTGGCCACGATGTGCCACTGTCCGGTCTGGATGAACTCGCCTACAAAGTAGGACGCCAGGACCAGCAGAGTTGTGACTCCGCCCTGGTAAAGGATATCCACATCCATACCGCCCGCGAAGACTCCCTCGCGCGCGCTTCTAGGCCTCTGCTTCATCGCGTTGCCTTCGCCTTCCTCCATGCCGAGGGCAAGGGCAGGCAGCGAATCTGTGATCAGGTTGATCCAAAGCAGGTGAGCCGGCTTCAGGATGGTGAATCCCAGTATTGTCGCTATCAGTATCGAAAGTACCTCGGATATATTGGTCGCCAGCAGGAATTGTATGCATTTACGGATATTCGAGTAGATGCGGCGTCCCTCTTCAACGGCCGAGACTATGGTCGCGAAATTGTCGTCGGCAAGTATCATGTCGGCGACGTTCTTGGTTACGTCCGTGCCCGTGATGCCCATTCCGACTCCGATATCGGCGGACTTTATCGCAGGCGCGTCGTTGACGCCGTCGCCTGTCATGGCCGTTACCATGCGGCGGGCGCGCCACGCCTTTACTATTCTTACCTTATGCTCAGGCTGCACCCTCGCGTATACCGAGTAGGTGCCCACCTTGTTGAGGAGCTCCTCATCGCTCATGTCATCGAGTGCGGAACCGAGTATGGCGTCGTCCGCGCTGTCGATCATGCCAAGATCCTTGGCGATGGCAACAGCCGTGTCGAGCTGGTCGCCGGTGATCATGATAGGCCTGATGCCTGCCGTGCGGCATTCAGCGACCGCGTCTTTTACCTCTGGTCTGATAGGGTCTATCATGCCCAGGAGTCCGACGAAAATGAGGTCGTGCTCCAGAGCCTTGTCACTGAAGTCGTTAGGTCTCTCATGATATACCCGCACCGCCAGCGAGAGCACGCGCAGGGCCTTTCCGGCCAGCCTCGCGTTGTCTCTCCTGACATTGGCCTCGAGTTCTTCTGTCATAGGCTCTACGCCGTGATCTGTCAGTATATGTGTACTGTGGCGCAGCACAACGTCAGGCGCGCCTTTTGTGAACTGTACGTATTCGGACTTCGCAATGAGTCTGTCAAGTTCTGTATCCAGTCCCGCAGGAGAATCCATGTCGTTGTTCTTGTGAACGGTGGACATCATCTTGCGGCCCGAGTCGAACGGCGCCTCGCCCACGCGAGGGAACATGTCTGCGAGTTCTGTCTTAGGCAGGTTCTGCTCCGAAGCGTAAGCGACGAGGGCCGCTTCCGTCGGCTCTCCGACTACTTCTTCGACTCCGTCCGTGACCTTCAGCTCCGCGTCGCAGCAAAGAGCCATGCCCGCGGCCAGCACGTCCCTGTCGTGTCCTGCGTAGTCCACGACGGTCATCTTGTTCTGTGTCAGGGTGCCTGTCTTATCCGAGCAGATGACCTGAGCGCAGCCCAGTGTCTCTACAGCAGTCAGCCGCCTTATGACGGCGTTCCTGCGTGACATCTTGGTGACTCCGATAGAAAGAACTATCGTCACTACCGCGACAAGTCCCTCCGGTATCGCTGCCACCGCGAGCGATATCGCCAGCATGAAGGTGTCTATCATGACATCCATGCTGAGTCTTCCTGCCTTCACGACGCCAAGGGCGAAGATGAAGAGGCAGATGCCGATGACCAGCTTGGTGAGAATGCGCGAGAGCTGAGCCAGTTTTATCTGAAGCGGCGTCAGTTCTTCTTCCGCCTGCGCCAGAGCGTCGGCTATCTTGCCCATCTCGGTCGACATGCCCGTTGCGGTGATCACGGCCTTGCCTCTGCCGTATACCACGGTACTTCCCATGTAGACCATGTTGCGTCTGTCAGCAAGAGGAATGTCCTTTGCGCTCTCCCCAAGTTCCAGGGCATCAGCCGTCTTTGTGACAGGCACCGACTCGCCTGTCAGAGCGGCTTCCTCTACCTTCATGGACGCTTCTTCTATAAGACGTCCGTCGGCAGGGATGCTGTCTCCGGCTTCAAGAAGAACTACGTCTCCAACGACGAGTTCGCTGCTCTCTATGCTTACGATCTGTCCGTCGCGCAGCACCTTGGATCTGGCCGCGGTCATCTGCTTGAGCGCTTCGATGGCTTCTTCAGCCTTGTTCTCCTGCACTACGCCGAGCACCGAATTGAGCACGACTACGAATAATATGATGAAGACGTCAGACGGGTTCTCATTCTGGTACAGCGATGTGACCAGCGACAGAGCTGCCGCCACGAGAAGTATTATGATCATAGGGTCCTTCATCTGATCGAAGAACCTTGCGATACTGCTTCTCTTCTTTGCTTCTATCAACTTGTTTGGTCCGTCAGCCTCAAACTTTGATGAGGCTTTCTCCGTTGTCAGGCCCTGCGCGCAGGAGCCTGTTTCATCGAGCACCGACTCGATGCTTTTAAGATAAGGTCTGTAATTATCTTCCATTTAAAAACGATCCCCCTTCTTTGGATTTTTGATCTGATTCGACCGGTGGGATCAGGTGCGGGCACTGCCTTGCAAATGCCCCGGCCTCATTCCGCCGATAACTGGAAAATTATATCATTTATGACGCGTCATTTCCATAAAATAAGAGTCTCAAAAGGCAAGACGCTCATTCTTGATGTACTTTAAAAAAACTTAAGGAAAGTGTTGAAAAATCAAAGCATTGAAAAATCAATACTTTATATTGGGCGTGTCGTGAATGACAAATAATTGACGATGTTTTTATTTGACATCACAAAACCAACACATTAGAATTTAAATGTATAGATTCAGATTGGGGTACTATGTTCGTCGATCTGAACTAGTACAGACAATCTCTATAAGTTATTGTTGTTTTTCAAGGAGGTTTTTTTATGAGCGTTGGTGAATTTATAGGCTGGTTAGACGGTCTTGTATGGGGTACCGTAATGATGGTTCTCATCATCGTTGTAGGTATTCTCCTGTCCGTTAAAACCAAGTTCCACCCTCAGAGAAGGATCGGCCTCTCCCTCAGATACGCCGTTAATAACGAAGAAGGCGCAGAGGGAGACGTATCCAGCTTCGGTGCTCTGACGACAGCGCTCGCTGCTACGGTAGGTACAGGAAACATCGTAGGTGTATCCACAGCTATCATGGGCGGCGGTCCTGGAGCTCTCTTCTGGATGGAGTTTGCGGCATTCTTCGGAATCGC
>JBGUME010000242.1:0-3774 GCA_045116695.1 Anaerovoracaceae bacterium
AGGCTCTGTTCGAGAAACAGTGGGAGTCGATCGTAGGCAACTGCGACGAGTTTGTATACCTGGGAGGTAATGAGAAGGAGACTCATAAGTATGTATCCGAACTGCTCGGAAAGGAAACGATAGACACAAATACCTATGGTAAGAGCACGGGCAGGAACGGTAACTATTCAACAAACTATCAGAATACAGGCAGGGAGTTGCTACTTCCGGATGAGGTGAGAATGCTGGATAACCGTTATGCACTTCTCTTCATAAGAGGCGAAAGGCCGGTCATGGATCTGAAGTATGACATCTTAAAGCATCCGGACATAAGGCTGACAGCTGACGGGCAGGCCGAACCGTATATCCATGGAGAACCGTGGGATGCGGGTTCGTCTATAGAGATTGTGTATGATCCGGAACTTATCAAAGCTGCGATGGAGAGTTCAAAACTAATAGAGCTGCCGGAAACAGAATATGAACTGCTTTCGGAGGCTGAAGTGGAGAAATGGACAGAAGAGGAAATGAAAAACGAACGAAAGCTATGCCATTAGAACTCTGATGACAGAGGAAATGATGGCAGAAATTTCCTCAGATGAAATCGCAGTATTATAACGCAGGAGGGATCCGGCGCCAGCGAAAATATAACGGAGCTTGGCGGTATCCAGTGAAGTCAGCTCCTTTGGCGCGTTAGCAATCACGTTTTCTGCCAGGGATTCGCAAAGAAGAAACTGAGCATTCTGGCAGTAAACACGATTTCCCTCCTGCAGAAAGACATCATCTGAAAATAAGGGCCTTGCTTTGGAGATGCTGACCAGCCTGTCTGAAAAATTATCAGGGTCTGTGAAAAGCATGTCTGTGAAATCTATGCGGTCCGCGATCTCCTGCATATGGAGCTTCAGTGCCTGCTGGAACAGATCGAAAATATCTGTATAATGAAGGTAGAATGTCCCTTTATTTATCATCGCTTCACGGGACAATTCGGCAACAGTTATTTTGTCGATACTCTTTTTATGAAGTAACCTTTCGAGAGCGGCATAGATCGCTCTTTTTGTTTTGACCACTCTTAAGTCAGTCTTCTTCTCTGCTGTTTCTGTCATGAAAGGGCCTTTCTTTGTCAAAAATAATGAACAGATTTAACAGATGCGTTGATTAATGAACGGATAGTAATTATCGTTTATTGAATAATCAACGAATGTTCAATAATATGATATCACAAAAAGCACTACTTGTTGAAAAAACGCATAATAAATCATATAGATGAAGGAGGCATAACTATGGGAATACTGGGAATGATGAAAGAGATGAAGTCAAAGATGGCTGCTGGCGGGCATGTGATCGAGTTCCCTGATGGACACTGGTCGTCAGCAAAATTCATAGACGGCAATATCATGCTGGACGCTTTGGTAAAGCATCTGCTTGGCTTGATCCACACGGGGATGACAGATGCCGGAGAAGTACTTGAAGGCATAGCACAGCTTGAGACGGCTGATGGAGAAGGCTGGATGAAGACATGGTCTGCAATGGGAGACAGGCTGAAAAGACGGGCTGAGGAATCAGAAGAGAAACAGAAACTCGTATCAGCATCATCGGCTTATCTGAGAGCATCGACATATTACAGGGTAAGTGTGATGTATACTCACGATGATACAGATTCGCGAATGAAGAAGTATATGCAGGAGAGCATGGACTGCTATGAAAAATATCTTGAGTATTCCGGCTATCCGGGTGAATACGTAGAGATCCCGTATGAAGATACTTATCTGCCGGGGCATTTCTATAGATCATCGGTCGCGGAAAAGAAGGCTCCGCTGCTCATACTCACACCGGGAAGGGACACGTTTGCCGAGGACACAAGGTGGGTGTATGATGAAGCTCTCAAGCGTGGCATCCACTGCCTTGTGTATGACGGCCCGGGACAGGGATCAGCTCTCCGCATACAGGGACTCAAGTTCAGACCGGACTGGGAGAACGTGCTCACGCCTGTAATAGACTTTGCCCTTACGAAGGAGGGCATCGATCCTGAGCGTATTGCCATTATGGGAATGAGCTTCGGGGGATTCCTCAGCCCGCGCGCGGCAGCGTTCGATAAGAGAGTAAAGCTATGCATAGTCGACCCGGGTAATCTGAACTGGGGTGGAAATTTTGCGGACATATTTAGCAAAGTGAAAAAAATTCCAAAGAGACTAAGGCCGGCGGCTGTAGAAAATATGATGCAGGATTACTGCTGGAAGCACGGCACAGATATGAAGAACCTCATACCGGAGCTTAGAAAATACGATAACACTGATATAATCGATCAGGTGACATGCCACATGATAGTGCTGGATGGTACGGCCGAGGTGACACCGGGCGAAGCAATCAAGTTCTATGATGCATTAAGGAATTGTGAAAAGGATTACATACTTTTCGATGAGGAGACAACTGCGCAGAGCCACACCCAGATGGGAGGCTACGCACCGGCAGCGGAGATATTATTTGACCGCATAGAAGAATACCTTTAGGAGACGGAATTGTTATGACTATGAAAGAAGCCATGTATCGGCGCCATATGGTGAGGAAGTATCAGGACAAGTCGATACCTGATGACCTAAATGAGAAGTTGAGTAGCAGGATAAATGAAAATAATGAGCGGTACGGACTTGGTATCAGATTAATTACAAATGATGGTAATGCTGTCAGTACCGCGATAAAACTGATACTCACAAAGAACGTGAAGAACTATTTCGTTATGGCCGGTCCTGAGTCAGACGATCTGGATGAGAAATTAGGGTATTGCGGTGCAGATCTGATGCTGTATGCGCAGACTCTTGGACTCAACACATGGTGGATAGGAGGCACTTTCAACCGCAAGGCTGCATCGGCTGCGGCAGAAGGCAACAAAGCCGTAGGCGTTATCGCTGTCGGATACGGAGAAACACAGGGGAAACCGCATAAGACCAAGACCCTTTATGAAGTGAGTTCATATAACGGAGAGATGCCTGCGTGGTTCCGTGATGGTGTGGAAGCTGCCCTTTTGGCACCTACGGCGCTGGCAAAACAGGCCTTCCATATCCATGGTAATGGTAAAAAGGTGAGGATCAATTGTGACAATGGTATATTCAGTGGAGTTGACACAGGACTTGTAAAGTATCACTTTGAGCTTGGGGCAGGAAATGAAAACTTTTTCTGGGAATAAAACGTCGATACATTGGTGATGAACAAGAGCTCAATGTAACATTGCATATATGACATTGGTTAGCAAAACATGAATTATAAATTGCGGTCGGCTCCGGTCGATCGCTTTTTGTACGCATTTTGAGATGTAATGATAATTGAAGGGGAAAACAAAATGATTAAGCATAATAAAGATCCATGCAGATAAACTCTCCACTTGACAATGCAGTAGGGAATTAATGCTTCCGGAGGAAGTGCGTATGATGGACAACAGATACGCACTTCTTTTCATAAGAGGCGAGAGGCCTATCATGGATCTCAAATATGACATTCTGAAACATCCGGATGTTCGGATGACTACCGATGGTCAGGCAGATCCATATATCCACGGAGAGCCGTGGGATGCCGGTCAATCCATAGAACTGGTATATGATCCGGAGCTCATCAAAGAGGCAACTGAGTCCTCGAAAATGATTGAACTGGCAGAAACAGATTATGTACTTCTGTCGGAGGCGGATGTCGAAAAAGAGGTAGCCGAAGAGGCAAAGAACACAAGAACAACGGAGGAAACAAATAAATGATTAAGAGAGAAAACAAGTTGATCGACCTTAAAGGAGCGAACAGCACCATGAAGTTAGG
>JBGUME010000243.1:0-2193 GCA_045116695.1 Anaerovoracaceae bacterium
TTTGGTATTGAAGGTCACGCTCTTGTCCTCGATGATATCAGTCGCCCGTACTCCAAGAGCGTCAATCAGGTCAATGAATGTTTCGAACTCCGGCTTGTATTCATCGCGCTCCCAGGAAGAGACTGCCTGGAAGGTCACATTCAGTTTTTCTGCAAGCTTTTCCTGTGTAAGGCCTTTCTCTTTTCTGAGTCTGCTGATGTTTCCCCCGATCCTGATGCTTTTTCCTTTGCTCATCTTCAGTTTCTTCTCCCTTCCTTATCCTGTCTGGCTTTTATAGCCATTGCCTCTTCTTCAGATATTTCCCTTATCTCACGCATCGTTTCCGGATCTCCTATCCTGTCATAGTCATATCCGATCAGATGGTCCTGTATAAAGTGCATTACATCCTGACGCCATTCGCCTTTTTCGTAGGTGTAGTACCAGTGGTGTGCATCCGGACCTCTGCCCAGAAGATCCCAGTGCTCAATGTAGTAGTAACGCCATTTACGTGTCGCTTTTTCTTTCATTTCTTTGCCCTCCTTACATGATTATTGTAGGAGGGTTCCCACGATAAGTGTAGCGAGCAGGGGTTGAACTTGCAACAAAAAACTCAAGCCATGCTTGAGTTTTTGCATTCCTATTTGTCTGTTTCCTTGAAGTACTCTCCCAGACCGTATTTCTTTCTGATCTCTTTCGGGATGTACTCGCCTGGTTCCGCATAGACAACGATCCTTTCATCTGCTGTCTCAATACAGCGTTTTTTAAAGCTGACAAGTATCTCCCTCATATCTCTCGGAAGCCTTGCTTCGCATTCTGCCTGCAGCTCTGTCGGTGCTCCATAGAAAGCTTCCGCGATGCCGCCTGCTATGCAGGTGAGTGTGTCGCAGTCGCCTCCGAGCGAGACTGCTGTCCTGATGACATCCTCGAAGTCTTCGCCCTCGAGGAATGCGGTGATCGCTTCAGGCACAGTCTCCTGGCACGATTCCACATGATAGTAGCCCGGACGGATCTCATCGCATGTCCTGCTGAGATCATAGCCTATGTCGTTGGTGATGAAGTCTCTGATCTCTTCCTTGCTGCTCCCTGTCCTTGCCAGGAATATAGCGCATGCTGTGGCTTCTGCGCCTTTGACACCTTCCGGATGGTTGTGAGTTACCTCTGCCGTCCATCTTGCGACCTTGCGAGTGGTCTCGAGATCATCGAACATCCCGCCGACTGACGATACTCTCATTGCTGACCCGTTGCCCCAGCTGTTGTAAGGCTCGCACTCGTTGTGCCTGAGCCATGTGTAGAACCTGCCGCCGTATCCGGCATTAGGGTATCTGTGTCCCCATTTGTGCATGCTGTCTATCAGCAGCGCCTTTACAGCTGCTTCATCGTCTATGACATTTCTGTCCTGCGCCTGCATGAGCGCGTCTGCGACTGCGATGGTCATGACGCTGTCATCTGTGAATGTCGCTCCCCTATCGAAGAACGGGAAGTCTTTTGTCTTGCGGCCTCTGTCGAATTCATAAGGGCTGCCGATCATATCTCCTAATATTGCTCCGTACATATGTTGCCCTCCTTATCTCTATTATGCTTGCTTCAGCTTACAATGGTAGTATAACAGCATGGCAAACTGATATGGTCGCATGCCAGGCGACTTTTTACAGCTCTGTTTATTCGTGTCTTTTTAAGATCTCCCAAATCGCTTTGAACTCGTCAATACTCAGTGCGTTCCGAAAATTCTTGCTTACTAAGGGCTGGGTTATTGGGACTCCCGGCATCCCCGGTGCAAATTGTTTTGAGTTCACGTTCACATATACCCACTCGCATCCGTAGTTGCCATGCACTCCCCAGCTGCTAAAGCCTTCCTTCCTGAGATATTCCCAAAACTCTCCTTCCCATGTCTTAAGAGAATCATCCCTCACTAAAAAGCACGCTGCACCAGAGGATATACAAGGATCGGCAGCCTTCATTCCTGCCGGCATATAGTCAGGGTTGCGTATCTCGCCTTTAAACATGGATGCTGAGACTGTATCTGATTTCTCATCATCAAAAAGCCATCGTATAGTTATTCCATACTGATGATGCGCTATGCTGCTTCCGGCATGATCACTGATGTATTCTGCGTCTTCCCGCGTCAGCATCAATTCCATCAGTCTTTCGTCTGCACTCCTGATGCCCTCTTCATCCTCTTCGTCTGAATCGAAAGAGAAGTATTCAAACATTATC
>JBGUME010000244.1:0-2644 GCA_045116695.1 Anaerovoracaceae bacterium
TTCCTCATGTTCCAGCAGTCCATCTTCTGCCAGCTCATCAAGGTCGATAAAATACGGGTTACCGGCAAATGATGAGAAGGACTGATACGGCGAGTCTCCGTATCCCGTAGGGCAAACAGGAAGTATCTGCCAGTAGCTCTGGCCGGCAGCAGCAAGAAAGTCTATAAACTCTCCGGCTTCTTTTCCAAGCGTCCCTATGCCATGCGGAGATGCAAGTGATGATATATGTAATAGAACTCCGCTCTTTCTCAAATCACTTTCCTTCTTTCAGTTATATTAGTGGCAGACAGCCTTCTCCGTATCCTTATCGAAGACATGTACCTTGTCCAGATCTATTGCCAGGCTGATGTTCTCATCCGCTTTTCTGGCATATCTTGCAGGTACTCTTGTTATCATCTTCTGACCGGCATAGTTGATGTACAGATATGATTCTGATCCCATCATCTCATCAAGGTCAATATATGCATCAATAACATTGCCCTCAGAGAAGAACTGTTTCTCAGCATGGAAGTCTTCAGGTCTGATACCAACTACGACTGTTTTGCCGACATATGGCTCAAGTTCCTTCTTGTCTGAGTGGATCCTTGCTTCGCCGAAGCAGAGTGAGAAGCCATCTCCTGCCTTCTCGACTGTTGCATCGATGAAGTTCATCTGAGGCGATCCGATAAATCCTGCCACGAAGAGATTGTCAGGATAATCATACAGATTCTGCGGTGTGTCATACTGCTGTATAATACCGTCCTTCATGACACATATCCTGTCTCCCATTGTCATGGCTTCAGTCTGGTCATGAGTTACATATACAAATGTAGTTCCCAGCTGCTTGTGCAGTTTGCTGATCTGGCTCCTCATCTCTGTTCTGAGCTTGGCATCGAGGTTTGAGAGAGGCTCGTCGAGGAGGAACACCTCAGGGTTTCTTACCATAGCTCTTCCGAGCGCGACTCTCTGACGCTGTCCTCCGGAAAGAGCCTTAGGTTTTCTGTCAAGATAAGGCTCCAGTCCGAGGATCGATGCTGCCTCTCTGACCTTGCGGTCGATCTCATCCTTAGGTGTCTTGGCAAGTTCCAGAGCAAAAGCCATATTCTTGTATACACTCATATGCGGATAGAGCGCATAACTCTGGAATACCATTGCAATATTTCTTGATTTAGGCGGGACTTTGTTCATCAGCTTGTCACCGATGTACAGCTCACCATCCGATACTGATTCAAGGCCTGCGATCATACGAAGCGTCGTTGATTTACCGCAGCCTGACGGTCCGACAAGTACTACGAATTCCTTGTCTTTGATCTCAAGGTTGAGATCCGGAACAACCGTAACCCCGTTATCATATGTCTTAACGACATGCCTGAAGCTTATTCCGGCCATATCGATTATCTCCTTCCGTCTATTTCATGACTAGCTGTTCTATTACCATCATGGATATCTCAGATCTGCCTGATGCTGTTCCCCGGGATCAGTATGAACGGGATCACCTCGTGCACAGCGCTTCCGCCGCTTATCATATCGATCAGTATCTCGATACTTCTGGCAGCAATTGCCTCTCTGTTCTGTCTGACCGTTGTCAGTCTCGGAATTATGTAATCTGCAGGATCTATCCCGTCAAATCCTACTATCGACAGATCATCAGGGACACGGATCCCTCTGTCGGCCGCCGCTCTTATGGCACCTATGGCTGTTACATCACTCATACCATATATTGCTGTAACATCCGGCATCTTGCGGAACAGCTTGCCTGCAGCGCTATACCCTCCTTCAAGACTGAAGTGGCTCTTCTCATACTGTCTGAACTCATCGAATTCAATGCCGTTTCTGGCGAATGCCCTTTTACAGCCGGTCAACCGCTCTTTGGATGCTGTCGATGTCTCCGGATCACCACCGATAACGCCGATCTTTGTATGTCCGTGTTCAACAAGCATGTCGATGATGTGTTCCGCAGCGAGCCGGTCATCAGTCGTGACACTAGCAAGATTATCAAAACCAAGCTCAGATCCGTCTATAGTGACAAGTACGCATGGAACACTGATTCCCGTGAAGCCGTTCCTGAAGAACTTCAAATTCGCGCCAAGGAAGAGGATTCCCTCAGGTTTCTTCTCCCTGCAGATACGCTGTGCAAACTCCACCTCATTATCGTCCTCATTGAGATAGAATACATCGCATCCGTATTCGAACTCATCCAGTTTTCTCTGGAAGAGTTCTGTCAAAGCGTTGAACAGCATATGCTGAGTTCCTTTGAGTAGAACCGCTATGCCTCTTGTCCCACGCTGCTTGAGCAGCTTCGCATTGCCGTTCAGCTGGAAATTGTATTTATCAACCACGGCCATGATCTGCGTTCTTGCTTTGTCAGATACATTCTTGTGTCCGTTCAGCACCCTCGATACTGTACCGACCGAGTATCCGGATTCTCTAGCTATATCCTTGATAGTAATCATCTCTCTACCTGCCCCTACAGTCTTATCCCTTGACAGCTCCGGCCGCAACTCCCTTGATGATCTGCTTCTGCCCGAGCAAATATACTATGATAATAGGAATTATTGTCATCATGATGCTCGCCATCATTGGTCCCATCTCAACTTTACCATAGCTGCCTCTGAAATACTGTATCAGCATAGGAATTGTCTTATATTTCTTAATGTCAAGAACG
>JBGUME010000245.1:0-5608 GCA_045116695.1 Anaerovoracaceae bacterium
CTTCCAGGATTTCGCATACCCTAAGAACTATAACAAACTGCGTTACCTTGAGAACCATGATACAGACCGCATAGCCCCGAGAGTCAAAGATGATATTTCTCTGAGGAACTATACCGCTCTTATCTTCTTCCTGAAGGGCACTACCCTTCTCTACGGCGGTCAGGAGTTCGCTGCAGAACACAGGCCCGATCTCTTTGACGCCGACAAGATAGAATGGGATACAGGCAAAGATCTCTCACCTTTTATCCGAAAACTAGCGAAGCTCAAAAAAGAAATACTCTCGCCTAGTGATATCTTCTTCGCAAGGGCCGACGAGGAAAACGACATCGCCGTTCTCATGAGGGATGACCGTAACAACTGCAAGATAGCAGTGTTCTCGTTCAAAGGCCTTGAGGGTGATGCGAAAGTCGATCTCCCGGACGGCACCTATGATGAACTTATAGGCGGCGGAAAGATAGATGTAAAGGGCGGAATCGTTCACTGCAGCGGCGAGCCGCTCTGGATATCAGTCCCGTCAGATACATTAATAACGGAGGTATAGTCATTAACAGATTTTTCGATTCCGAAACTCCGATTTGGAGCGCGATCGGAAGGATGGCCGATATCGGCGTGTTGAGCGTGCTCTGGACTATATGTTCTATACCCATCATAACGATGGGTGCGGCTTCGGCTGCTCTGATGAGGTGTACTCTCAACATGAATACGCTGGAAGGCAACTGGAGAAGCCGCAACTTCTTCCGCTATTTTCGTGACAACTTCAGGAATGCCACACTTCTCTGGCTGATATTCCTGCTGACCGCGGTTGTGTTTATCTTCGATCTTGTTGTTCTTGCAGATCCCGCCAGCTCCGTAATGCGTATCCAGCGTTTTATCGCTGTGATCGGTCTCATCATATGGATGATCACCGCCGTCTGGGCTTTTGCTCTTACAGCGCAGTTCGACGCGGGGATTTTTCAGACAATAAAAAACGCCTTTTACATAGGCATTTCCAAGCTGCCGCGTACTGTCATAATGTGCGCGCTCTGGCTTGTTCCGGTCGCTCTCCTGGTGTTCAACCCTTATGTGCTTAGCCGCATAGTAGTTCTGTGGCCTGTGCTCTTCTGGGGCGGCACAGCTTACTTCTGCGCCAAGCTGATGGTCAAACCGCTGACTCCGTTCTTCGAGGAGGCGGGAGTCCATCTCTTCAAAGGGATGGAAGAAGATGAGGAAGAACCTGAAGATCTGTAACAGACATTTTCCGCTGCAGAGCTATACAGCTTCAATGGTGATACGGGTCGAGTTCATTGGCAGCAGATATTGAAAAAATTTCTTCCGGAGAAGCCGGTCCGATCTTGAATATGCTTTTTCCATTATTCCATTCTAGTCAGTCTTCATAGGCGAGACGTATTCGGAACTGACCCATCCGTACTGTCCGTCATATTTGATGAAAAGCCAGTCACCTTCTCTGCCCTCTTCTACGACTTCTGTTTCGTAAGGAACTACCATAAGGATGTCATATTCCCGTCCCGGGCCGCAGCGCAGGTTGAGTCCGTCTTCTGTATTTATGACACCGTGGAAGCCGTTCTTGATACGGGTGGACGGTTCAACAAGCTGTCCCTTGTCATCATCAGAGACTTCCTTGTCTTCCTTTGGTTTGATCTGTGTCTGATCTTCCGTCAGCTTCTCCGCGGAGCACCAGCCTGTAAGATCGTCCGCTTCTATCTGCGCCCAGCCTTTTTCGATTTTTATGACCTTTACTTCCTGGCCATAGTCGAGGACATGTATCTCTTTTTTATCCTCCCCGGGTTCGCTGCGCATGACCAGACCGTCTTCGGCTGTGACGTACATCTTCTTCACTTCTTCGAGCTTTATCTCATCTGTCTGCACAGTCTCCTCCTGTTCCCAGGGTTCTTCTCCCAGAAACGGCTTTGCGAATACCATGATGGCTATGACAGCTATGCCGACAAACACGATCGCGGCAATGATGGTTTTGATAGCCTTTCCCGGTTTTTTCCCCTTAGGCTTTTCATGTTTTTCCTTTATTTCATTTATGTCATCTGCGTCTTCTATACGCAAATGCGACGCTATCCTCTGCCCGCAGAAAGGACAGAACCTCACGTCATCCTCTATTATCTTTCCACAATACCTACAGATCATATCCAACCTTCCCTTTTTTATGCGTCAATAATACTTTGATACGATTATTATAATACCAAAGATACGGGAATAAGAGTTTTTACCGATAATTGTCTCAAAGGAACCTCTTTATTCTGATCCAAATGCGGTTCTTTTTTGATTCATTCCCTATCTCCTCGAGTATAGCTTTGCCCTTGCCCTTCAGAACAAGGATAGACCCCTCTTCGACTTTAGCGTCGACCTTTATGCACTCCGCGTGATCGACGGATACGAGTCCGCTCCGTATCGCGTCTGCAGCAGTGTTTCTGGATATCCTGAACGCCGATGAAACTACGCTGTCGAGCCTGACAGAACTGACAGTGTCCTTTATTATCTCGCAGCGCGCTTCCGGTATTATCACCTCACCGGCAGACACGATCCCGGTCTTCACCGCGGTGCGTCCCGCCTGATGGTACTCTCTCAAAAGGAAGTCCGCGATCTCAGGCACTATGAATATGTCCGCTCCGTCATCTCTGACCAGGATGTCTCCCGTCAGTCTGCGCTCTATTCCAAGCCCGAGTATCGAGCCCAGATAGTCCCTGTGACTGAGAGCGCGTGACATGGCGGGCTTCGTTACCCTGAGCACCATGACAAGGCCGTCTGTCGCCTCCTCATCGCTGACAGGCAGATCCGCGGGGATGCACACCAGCATCCTGCGCTCGGCGTCATCATAACCGCCGTACATAAGCGTCCTCACACCCGCCGCGTGCATTGCCGCTTTTTTTGCCAGCGCCTGTTCGTGCGAGTCAAGAAAGCCGGTAGCGGTCACATACCAACCGTCCCGGCTTTGCGCTATCTTGTCCTCTATTTTAGCTAAAGTCAGTTCGTCCTTTGTCATAATTTAATGACCCAGCCGCCTGCCCTGTCCTGTTTGGACTTCCGGCTCTATCAATACTCCGGTTTCAGTTCAAGATAAAGATCTTTGTATTTTTTCGCCGAGGCTTCCCAGGAAACATCCTTTGCGAGATCACGTTTGACCATCTCGTCCCAGCGCTCGCGGTCTGTGAAATATACGGTCTTTGCGCGGTTTATCGCGTCATAGAGAAGGCCCGCGTCATACCTGTCGAATGTGAATCCGTTGCCTCTGTTTTCAAACTCGTTATATGGCTCGACAGTGTCCTTCAGTCCTCCGGTCTCGCGTACGATTGGAACTGTGCCATAGCGCATGGCGATCAGCTGCGTCAGTCCGCATGGCTCAAACAGCGATGGCACCAGAAGCGCGTCAGAACCGGCATATATCCTGTGAGCCCTTCCCTCATCGTACATTATGCACGAGCACACACTGCCCTTGAACTCATTCTCAAAGCCGCGGAACGAATCCTCATAGTATCCGTCTCCGGTCCCAAGAAGCGCTACCTGTGTGTTACCGTCGATCAGTCCCGGAAGTATCATGTTCACAAGATCGAGCCCCTTCTGGTTTGTCAGCCTGGAAATGAGACCTATAACGAACTTTCCGTCATCGACCTCAAGTCCAAGCTCCTCCTGAAGGGCTTTCTTGTTTGCTTTCTTGTTTTTGAGCACGTTCTTTCCGTTGTAGTTCTCAGCCAGTCTGCTATCTGTTTCAGGATCCCACTGTACTACGTCGATACCGTTGACTATGCCGCGCAGCTTGTACGCGTGATGGCGCAGATGCGCGTCCAGTCCGTCTCCGTAGAACGGTGTCTTTATCTCTTCTGCATAAGTTTCACTGACCGTGGTGATGACGTCAGCATAGGCCAGGCCTCCCTTAAGCATATTGGCGTCCTCGACTCCCGTCTTGAGAACGTCGATGCTGAAGACTTCATCCGGAAGATTTGTCCAGTATTTTATAGTAGGGATATTGTAGATCCCCTGGAAGCGAAGGTTATGGATCGTCAGTACCGATCTGGCGTCCCTGAGCGGCGTATCCGCAAACAGAGTGCGTAGGAAAATAGGGACCAGTCCGGCCTGCCAGTCATGGCAGTGTATGATGTCCGGGATCCAATCCATGTACAGCAGCGCTGCCAGAGCAGCCTTGCTGAAGTAGCAGTATTTCGGTATGTCATCTACAAGGCTGATGTACGGATTGCCGGCAGAGAAGAACTCCTCGTTGTCTATGAAGTCATACACCACGCCGTCCCATACATATTCCATGATGCCTACATGGAAGGACCTGCCGTCCGAGCAAAGATCCATGCCGAACGATCCGCGGTAGACCATCTTCTCCTTATACTCCTGCGGTATGCAGCGGTAAAGCGGGACTATCACCTTTACATCGCAGTTCTGTTCTGCCAGCGCCTTTGGCAAAGCGTACATTACATCTCCCAGACCGCCTGTCTTGACGAACGGATAGCATTCCGATCCTATGAAAGCGATACTCCTTCTTGGCGTTGTTTCTGTCTCTCTCATTATTATTTCTCCTTACTCATATTGCCTGCTGCGCGCGGATGGGATCCATATCTCTCCGCTGCATCCTTCCATGGCAAACTGCAGCCTTCCCTGATCAGCTGTCAGCTCTCTGCCGGACAGCACTCCGACGTATGAATCTGAGACCATTATATCAAAGAATTCCTCAGATTCACCGTTGGTTACCGTAATAAGCACATCTCCGCGGCTGAAAGCGTACTTGGTCGTTGTCAGCTGCAGCTCGCGGTAGTCCCCATACCACAAATCAGCTTCCTTACTATGTATGTTATTAAGTGTCTTTATTATCTGATAATACTCATTGTCATATGGAAGGTCCTCTATTGACAGCGACGGCCGGAGAGGCGCGTCTGAGCCATTCTCTTTCCTGCCCTCGATACCGAATTCCGAGCCATAATAGACAGAAGGTATTCCCGGCAGTGTGTACAGAAGTATATGTACAGGCAGGAAGTGCCTTTTGTCCCTTAGCTTTGTTATTATTCGCTCTACATCATGGTTATCAACAAAATGATACAGGCGGGCATCACCAAGGCCCATGTCCTGCTGGCGTTTGAATGTATGAGCGATCTCAAAGAAATTGTGGTCGTTATGGCCGCTGAACAAAGCTTTGTGCAGGGCGTAATCCGTCACCGAGTGCAGCATATCATTATTCACCCAGCGGGAATACTCCCCGTGGATCACTTCGCCCATCAGCCAGAAATCTTCTTTCAGTCCATTGGCCAGTTCACGGAGCTCGTGCATAAAGCCGAAGTCGAGCACATCCGCTGCATCAAGGCGCAGACCGTCGATATCGAATTCCCACGCCCAGAAGCGGACGGTTTCCTTATGATACTCTTTCACCTCGGAATTATACAGGTTGAGCTTCGGGAGCAGGTCATGGCCGCCCCAGTTTGCGTAAGAAAGACCGTCGTTGAAGCTGTTGTTGCCCCAGAAGTTCACATCCAGATACCAGTCGCGGTAACGGCTGTTCTCACGATTATCTCTAAGATCACGGAATGCAAAGAAATCCCTTCCGCTATGGTTGAACACGGCATCCAGTATTACGCGTATGCCTTTCTCATGACAGCAGCGG
>JBGUME010000246.1:0-3254 GCA_045116695.1 Anaerovoracaceae bacterium
ATCAATTGATTTTATTGCGGACAAGCGTCTTTTGTCAGAAGACTCACTACAAGTATATTTGGACTCTGGACGGAATTTGTCGCGTGAGATTGGAAAACTGAGTGGTGCGGTTCGACATATAGGGAGACGTGTTCTATATGACAGGATTGTTATTGACAAATATCTTGATACGCTTACTGAATCGGAGCGTGTCGAATTAGGATTAGGATGATGGTATATAGCTTTGATGAATGCACAATTCGGATAAACGGTACGCCTGTACCGCATAAGCGGTACAAGCGATTCGCTCCAACGGTGCGCTATCCGTTTTTACGTTTGTTTATAGGTTCGAAATTCCTCATGTTCTTCCCGTTCATTTCCAGACGGTATGATTCATTGAGGACGCGAGCAAGGCTCGCCTCTGCGTAAGTATGATCGGAAAAGATATCATACCAGGCATTGACCGGTATCTGTGATACCAGAAGTATTGATTTGTACGGATCCCTGCAGTCGAATACCTCAAAAAGATTCCGGCATTTGTCGAGATCCAGATTCATCAGCCCGAAATCATCTACAACAAGAAGGTCATACGATGACATCTGGCTGAGAGTCTCGGGATACTCACCAAGCTTCTCGGCCTTGGCCAGTTCATTGATAAGGCCACTGGCTTTGAAGTATCTTACAGTCTTGAACTGTTTTAGCGCACATATGGCAAGTGCATTGGCGAGGTAACTCTTACCTGAGCTTGTTTTACCGGTTATGACAAGGTTCTTGCCCTGATCGATCCATTCGCACTGCGCCAGGACTTCGATGATACCGGTGTCGAGCTGCCGGGCAGGATCATATATGGAATCATCAAGATCCGCTGTTGCATATTTCAGGGTCGCCTTTTTGATGAAACGGTTGAGTTTCTTGGTATACCGCAGGTCCCATTCGGCATCGACTATGCGCTGTATCTTGTCATTAAAGGCCATAAGGTCCGCGTTGGGATCGGCAAATACTCTTTCGAGTTCCGCCGCCATACCGGAGAAGCGCATACTCTTAAGCTTGTTACAGAGCTCGTATTCCTCAATGGTGAGGGTTTTTTCTGACTGTTTCTTCACTTGTATTCCTCCTTTCCGCGAAGGTTATCGTGGTTAGGAAGAACCGCTTTATCGGCAGGATTACCCTTTTCAAGGTTTTCCTTCAATAAGCGTTTAAAGTAAGAATACCGGCAAACATTGCCCTCAACGCATGTTTTTGCGATCTCCTCGACAAGCAGCTTTGACTGATCCTTGCACATGTGGAGAATGCCGTTACAACTGTTATAAGCCTGCTCTTCATGTTCGGAGGACATGAGTATCCGATCGATGAAGTTCTTCGTATACGGGCCGATATATGTAGCCCAGCGCCTGTAATAATCGCCATCCTTGGAGTTGACCTCCTTGTAATACTGATGTTCAGGCTTCATGTGCTCCGGCTTTGTGATATAGCGCGGGAACTCCTTATAGGAACGCCTGTGGACGCATATCAGCTTGTTGTTACGGTCACAGATTCGTATCTCGGCCATGGTAGCCTTGATAATTGCGGGCTGATTATAATACGTGTACAATACTGAATAATAGTGGTCATCGTAGAGCAGATGGTAATTATTCGGTACGTGTGCAAAGTATTTGTAGTCACATAACATGAAGGATTCACCGGCAAGTGGCTTCATCTGTGGCTTGTCGTATCGGAGAAAGCTTTCCATCTTGGATAAGGAAGCCTCGGTTTTCTTATCGCTGTTGATGGCCGCTATCTTTATTCTTACATCGCGGTTGATGTCTTCGATACTGTAGTAGATTTTTTCTTTAAGATCCTCGAGCAGATGAGTCTCAAGGAACTGGACATATTTCTCAACAGTGGGCTTCCCTTTAGGCTTCCTTGGTGGAGGCGGAAGGATGACCACATCGTAGAAACTCTCCAGATCCTGATAAGCACTGTTGATCACCAGTTCATCCCGTGTATGCCGGGTTATCGCAGTTTTTAAGTTGTCAGGGATCAGATGCTTGGGAACCGCTCCATAGTACTCAAGAGCGTGTACCGTTCCTGCTATAAAGTTTGGTAGCTTCTCATCCTCAAAGGCTTCTGCATACATAAGATTGCTCACGCCTACGGTGGTAACGAAGAAGTGAACCTTCTTTATCTCGCCGGTCTGGCTGTTTAGGAGTATTTCCGGCTGGTCTCCGATCCAGTCTATGTAGACCTTCTCGCCGGGGATACGTTCAACAACCATGCTGACAGCTTCGGAGCCGTAGTTCTTTTCTACGAATTTCTTGAAGTAGTGGCAGTACTGAGTGTATTGATACCCTATGGGACACTCTTTCTTGTATTTCAGCCACAGGTAGAAAAGATTTGCCTTGCTGCCGGGTTTGGAAAGACGTTCGTAGACCGCCTGATAATCAGGCATCACTGAAATGTCCTTCCTTATGATGTTTTCTGGAGGATATATGAGTCTTTCGACTTCCTCCGCCGACATCTGTTTCAGCGCTTCGAGATCCTTACCGGAATCCTTGAAACGATTCATGATAAGGGTAATGGTGCTGTTGCCGATACCATACCGGTTTCGGCAGTCATCAAACGATATGCCGCGCTGTCGCATATCTATGACGCCTAAGATTGTAGTACAGTTTTGCATTTTCAAATGCTCCTTTCTCGTATTTTTACTACGAGAAAGACTATACACCATACCGGCGTCCGAACAGAGTATACCGTTAAACCGAAATGCTTATACCGTTTGTAGCGAAACGCTCATACCGGTCAAACGAAATTTGCAATTCCGAGCGCGAAGCAACATTCTTCATTCTTATTACCCCGCTTGAAACAACATCATAATAATTCTATAATACTATGGAACACTGACGATCAACAAAGGCTTCAAAGAAGGCTCAATAATCGCGCCGGAGCAGAATAATGAAGGGCAGCCACAGGATAATCGTAGAAACCGAAAGAATGAGATATGAGTTCACGATCCGAAGAAACGTGACCGTTATTCTCGGTGACAGCGCAACCGGTAAAACAACATTGGTTGAGTATCTGAACATGTATGCTCAGCGCGGTGACGGAAGCGGTGTTTCAGTTCAGTCCGATGTTCCCTGTGTTGTTTTTACTGCAATTTCCGGCCATTGGAAAACAGCTCTGGAAGAGATCAGGCATAGTATAGTCATTATCGACGAAGGACAGTCTTTCATTTTTACCAGGGAATTCGCAGACGCCATACAGTCATCAGATAATTACTATATCCTGATAACACGCAG
>JBGUME010000247.1:0-2560 GCA_045116695.1 Anaerovoracaceae bacterium
TCAGGCAGAGGTAGACAAGATAGCCAAGGTATCCGGCGGAGCCGACAATATGTACGGCACACGCAGGTTCAACAAGATCTTCATGGATGCCGAGGCGCTCGCGGACCAGTTCAAGGATGAATATGTGAGCGTCGAGCACATTTATCTTGCTCTTCTCGCCGAGAAGGGAACACCGAGCGAGCGGATATTCCTCAGATACGGGATCACAAAAGAGAAATTCCTGGAAGCTCTTACAAAGGTAAGGGGCAATCAGAGGATAACCAGCCAGAACCCTGAAGACAATTACGAGGCGCTGGCAAAATACGGCAGAGACCTGGTGGAGATGGCAAGGGCCGGCAAGCTTGACCCTGTCATCGGAAGAGACTCCGAGATAAGGCACGTCGTGCAGATACTGTCCCGCAGGACAAAGAACAACCCTGTGCTGATCGGAGAGCCGGGTGTAGGTAAAACGGCTGTAGTCGAAGGCCTCGCGCAGAGGATACTCGCGGGCGATGTGCCTGAAGGACTCAAGGACAAAACAGTCTATGCGCTGGACATGGGCTCTCTTATAGCGGGCGCTAAATACAGAGGCGAATTCGAGGAGAGGCTCAAGGCCGTACTGAATGAGATAGAAAAGTCGGAAGGCCGCATCATCCTGTTCATAGATGAGATCCATAACATCGTTGGAGCCGGAAGCGCTGAGGGCGCGATGGATGCGGGCAACCTGCTCAAGCCAAAGCTGGCAAGGGGCGAGCTCCACTGCATAGGCGCGACGACTCTCGATGAGTACAGAAAGAACATAGAGAAGGATGCCGCTCTTGAGAGAAGGTTCCAGAAGGTCATGGTCGATCAGCCGACTGTAGAGGACACGGTATCCATACTCCGTGGACTCAAGGAAAAGTTTGAGATCCATCACGGCGTGCGTATCACGGACAGCGCTCTTATCGCGTGCGCAACGCTTTCGGACAGATACATCAGCGACAGGTTCCTGCCTGACAAGGCAATAGACCTCATGGACGAGGCAGCCGCCCGTATCCGTACAGAGATCGACAGTATGCCATCCGAACTCGACCAGATATCCCGCAAGATAACCCAGCTTGAGATAGAGAAGCAGGCTCTGGCCAAAGAAGAAGACAAGGGATCCAAGGCAAGGCTTGAAGCCCTTGAAAAAGAACTTGCTGAACTCAAAGGCGAAAGCGATGTCATGAGGGCACAGTGGGAGAACGAGAAGGCGGACATCCTTGAGGCAAAGAATCTCAAGCAGCAGATAGAAGATGTCAGACTTGAGATAGAGGATGCTGAGAGGCAGGCTGACTATGAGAAGGGCGCCAAGCTGAAGTACGGCGTGCTGCCTGACCTTGAGAAAAAGCTCGAAGAGAAGAAAGCAGCAGCCGACAAGAGAGAAGAGGAAAGACTGCTTCAGGAAGAAGTAACGGAAGACGAGATCGCTGAGGTCGTTTCCGGCTGGACAGGCATACCTGTCAGCAAGCTGATAGAGACAGAACGCGATAAACTCCTCAGATTGCCGGATATACTGCATAAAAGGGTCATCGGTCAGGACGAGGGTGTAAAAGCCGTCTCAGAGGCGATTTTGCGCGCCAGAGCGGGTCTCAAGGATGAGAACAGACCTATCGGATCGTTCATATTCCTCGGACCGACCGGCGTGGGCAAGACAGAACTTGCCAAAGCGCTTTCGGAGGCTCTCTTCGACAGCGAGCGCAACATGATCAGGATAGACATGTCCGAGTACATGGAGAAGCACTCAGTATCGAGACTTGTGGGAGCTCCTCCGGGATATGTGGGCTACGACGAGGGCGGACAGCTGACAGAAGCCGTGCGCCGCAAACCGTACAGCGTTATCCTCTTTGATGAGATAGAAAAAGCGCATCCGGATGTATTCAACATCCTTCTGCAGCTGCTGGACGACGGACGTCTTACAGACAACCAGGGACGTACGGTCGATTTCAAGAACACGATAGTCATCATGACTTCCAACATAGGAAGCATGGATCTTATCGACAACATGAAAGAAGACGGTACGATAGACCCTGAAGTTGAAGAAGCCGTCATGGCTAAGCTTCGCGCGGGATTCAGACCTGAATTCCTCAACAGGATAGATGACATAATATTGTTCAGCCCGCTGACTAAGGAGCAGATAGAGGGTATAATAAAACTGTCATTCAATGACATAGCCGGCAGGCTCAAAGACAGGGATATCGACCTTAAGATCACTGACAGGGCGCTCGGATTCATCGCAGACGAGGCTTATGATCCGCATTACGGCGCAAGACCTATCAAGAGATACCTGCAGCAGCATGTTGAGACCGAGATAGCAGAGGGCGTCATAAGGGGGAGCATAGTCGACGGACAGGTTCTGACAGTTGATTCCGACGGAGAAAAGCTCATCTATGAGTCGGCAGAGAAAGACGCATAAGCATAACTAATAAATATTATGTGTTAATAAAACGCGAAAAGAGGACAGCGTCATGCAGACAAAACTCGGAAGGAAATTCTGGATATCCATGCTGATATTCGGACTCATGGGCCAGGTGGCCTGGGTCGTGGAGAACATGTATTTCAA
>JBGUME010000248.1:0-6125 GCA_045116695.1 Anaerovoracaceae bacterium
AAGAGACGGTAAACATATACTGTCCTTTGAAGAAAAGGATATCAAGGGGCTTTACCCGAAGTACCTGCCTAAGTCGGTAACGGCTGCCGAACGCAGCTGGATCACTACGGGGATCTGGGACAAAGAGAGATTCCTGAAAGAGATCGCAAAGAGCGATCTGGCATAGTTTTGAAGCATGAAAACAGACCCGGAACAGGGCAAGGAGACCGGATATGAAAGGAATGAACACAGAAAAAAGCCGTCTGCGCCACAAGGTGTTTACAGAGATAGCAAGATTTGCCTATGAAGGCGGAGGCTCTGAAGCGCTTGATGACCTTCCGTATCAGATGGTCAACGGCGATGAGGACCCGTACAGACACTCGCTGTTCCTCGAAAGGGCGATCGCCGGAGAGCGCTTAAGGGTCGCGATGGGCATGGCGATAAGGCCTGTCAACGAGCACACCCCTACATCCAAGGGCGTTGATGAAAGCATGATAGAGGAGAAATATTATGAACCTCCTCTGATCGATATCATCCGCTTCGCCTGCCATTGCTGTCCGGAGAAAAGAGTATATATCACTGACGGATGCCAGAATTGCCTTGAGCACCCGTGCAGGGAAGTCTGCCCTAAAAAATGCATTACATATGACAGGGATCTGCGTCGCAACGTCATTGATACCGAAAAATGCATCAAGTGCGGCATGTGCATGAAGGCCTGTCAGTACAACGCCATAATCAAACAGGAAAGACCATGCGTGAAGGCGTGCGGTCTTGGCGCAATAGGAGAGGACGAGTATGGCCACGCGATGATAGATCAGGATAAGTGCGTATCGTGCGGCATGTGCCTCAACAGCTGCCCGTTCGCTGCTATCGTAGACAAGGGTCAGATCTACCAGACCATAAAAGCCATGGAATCCGGCACTCCGGTATACGCGATAGTAGCTCCTGCCATCGCGGGACAGTTCGGCAAAGACCTTACGGATACAAGGATGAAATCGGCCTTCGGAAAACTTGGATTCAAGGATGTGATGGAGGTGGCGATCGGAGCCGATCTCTGCACTATAGAAGAAGCCGAACATTTCCTCCGTGAAGTGCCTGAAGAGCTGCCTTTCATGTGCACCAGCTGCTGCCCGGCCTGGTCGATAATGGCAAAGACACACTTCCCTGAGTACGCGGACACCGTGTCCATGGCGCTCACGCCTATGGTGCTGACTGCAAGACTGGTAAAGAAAATGCATCCTGACTGCAAGATAGCATTCATCGGACCATGCCTGTCCAAGAAGCATGAAGCAAGCAGACGCACGGTAAAAAGTTATGTGGACTTTGTACTGACGTTTGAGGAACTCGCCGGTATGTTTGACGCAAGGGGTGTGGTCTTCTCCGAATGTGAAGAGGGAGAGCCTCTGAGAAAAGCCAGCAGCGACGGCTTTGGCTTCGCCATAGGCGGCGGAGTAGCGCAGGCTGTTGCCAATCATATCAAAAGAGTGGATCCGGAGCGCGAAGTAAAAATAGTACGCGCGGAAGGGCTTGATGAGTGCCTCAAAATGATGAAGAAGGCCGCCGCCGGAGAGTACGACGGATATCTGCTTGAAGGCATGGCTTGTCCGGGCGGCTGCATCGCGGGAGCAGGAACACTCCAGCCGCTCAACAAGGCAGCATACTCAGTGAGCGTCGCACAAAAAGAGGCGCCGGTAGCCAACGCTATAGACAGTCAGTACGCAGACCTTCTTACGGCGCTTGAACACATCCAGGAAGAACTAAGCAAAGAGGAAGTGCCTGAGCCGATCAACAGAGTAAAGATCGACATGCTCACGTATAAATAGAAAGCCATAAAAAAAGACTCATTTCTGAGTCTTTTTTGTTTATAGCCATTTGTTTTTCCGGAAAAGCCACAGCATGAGGGCGATGATGCCGACGCTCAGCGCGATGACGAAAGGATAACTGTAGACCCAGCCAAACTCCGGCATCATGAGGTTCATTCCGTACCATCCCGCGATCAGGGAGAGCGGAAGGAAGATGGACGTAATAACGGTGAAGAACTTCATCAGGTTATTCTGCTCTATGCCTATATGAGCTTCATATGCCTGTCGTATCTGATCAAGGTATTCCTGTGTGCGGAGGCAATGGTTAAGAAGCTTGTCGTATTTGCTGTCGATGAAGTTGTAGGAAGAATCTATCACAGCCAGGTCAGTGGTCAGCATTTCCATTCTCTCAAAATAACGTCTCATGCCCCAGCTGTCATTACGGAAAGCATGTATGGCCCCGAAGTTTTCCTCGGTGACGCCCTTGCCGTCAAACAGTTTCTCTTCGAATGAAATGATCTGGTCGTCAAGATCGTTCAGAGCCGCAAGATCGTAAGTGGCGATCGCGATCAGTAATCCAAACAGTTCATTTCCCTTTGAGTCATCCGCGTTTTTCGCGAGTTCGCGTATTTCCTTGTTTTTTGCCCAGAAATGGGTCTCCGAAGGCGTTGAGTAGATCAGCATCGGAGAATTGTCCATCCAGCGGGATGACAGCAGTATACCGTTGTCCTCGGTTTTGATAACGTAGTCCAGCGAAGTACGCAGTCTCCTTACGGTTTTTTCATCTACAAGAGATAGGACCTTATCGCGGGTATCCTGAATGATCATTTTTAGTTCCTCCTTTTTAATCATTATCTGTATTCTATTTATAAGAGGTTCGCGATGTCAATGATTGCATAGAAGCTTGCTTAAGATGTATTATTTTTTACACCCGAAGCACGTCTTTTTATATATACTTAAATTTAACAAGCTGCCGGAGTATTGGGGAAACAATAAATGCTGGAGATCGATGACCGGTATCCTGAATTTGCCAGGCCTTATGAGCCGATCAAGGGCAGGAAACGACACGGGCGACTGACAGGCAATGAGTCCGCTTTTTTGGCCCAGCGCCGCATGAGGCGGCTGGACATGACCCGCAGAGGCTTCCTGACCGGAGTCGGTGTTCTTATCGTGCTTACGGTTCTGATGCCGGAAGCTAAGAAGGAACTGATCCTGCCTAAGGTGGAACCGGTAGTCATAGAGATAGAGAAGCCTACGCCGGAGCCGAAGGTGATCCCTGAGATCAAAGAGCCCGAAGAGCTTCCGATCGTGATACCGGAACCGAAGCCGACTCCGCCAAAGCCAAAACCGGATCCTGAACCGGAAGATGAGAAAAAAGCACCTGTCGTCGACCTGAAAAAGACCGTTATTCAGCCTGATAACGAAATATACACTGATCCGACGCTTTCCTTCACAATGAAACTTAACGATCTCAAGGGAGGGAAGGCGGTCGGCAGAGTCTATGTTGACAGAGGCAGCGGTTTCTATGAGCCGGATGATTCCGTAACGGTCGTATACGATCCTTCTTCGATAAGCGGAGACGAATGGAGCAACGTTGAAATTCCTGTGGCAATCGAAAAACCGGCGTCCGGAGGCATCGCCGGAAAGGCGAAAATTGTCTTCAATATAACCTATCCTGACGGTAAGAAAGACAGGATCGAGTCTGAGACACGCCCTATCCACGCGGGCGACTTTGTAAGCGTCAACACTGCTTATGGAGACGGAGGTTACTTGCTCGATGAGTTTGTAGATCCTGAAACTGGTGAAACTAAATATCGCCTCCATGTAGACACGATTGTGGACAAGAATCTGGTTGAGTCAGCCGAGGTCGAAATAGACAGTGACAGTTTGTGGAATTTCAGTGTGTTTATCGTCTACGAGAACGGCGAGGTTAGACGCTATACCGATGGAGGGGAATACCACATCGAGTTTACATATATATCCGATAGTCCTTTTCCGAATGGTTCTTACTCATTCTATCCTGAATTGAGTTACAAAGAGGATGATTACAACACCTGGACAATGGACCGTTACGGTTATGATTTTAGTTTTTAAGCCAATGTCTGTGAGACGATCATAAGGAGGTTGTTTCTATGAAAAATACGAGCGGCAAAACAATTCTGGGGATCATTATTGCAGCGATAGTAGCGCTGCTGCTGTCAAATCCGCACTGGCTGCCAATCTCCGACAGCCTGAAGGAAAGCCTGGAGGAGACTGAAAAGAACAACATGATCTTCCACAGCAATTCGCAGACTACTATTGCGCAGATCATCACTCTTGTACTGGCGATCGTCGTTATCTGGCTTATATACCAGGTCCTGAAACTGATCCTGAGCGCCATGGCAAGTCGCGGAGGAAGGACACAGACGGTCATAAACCTGATCGCGGGCCTGTTGAAATATGTCGCGGTGATAGTCGCGATAGTATGGGGACTGAGCATTCTGGGAGTCAACGCTACAGCAGTGCTGGCCGGCGTAGGTATAATCGGCCTCATTCTGGGATTTGGAGCACAGAGCCTTATAGAAGATATCATCACAGGTGCGTTCATAATATTTGAGAACCAATACAGTGTCGGTGACGTAATCATTCTGGACGATTTCCGCGGTACTGTGCGCAACATTGGCGTGCGTACGACCGTGATCGAAGACCTGGGAGGCAACCTTAAAGTCGTGAACAATTCAGATATCCGCAACTTCCAGAACCGGTCAAGGTACAATTCCATGGCGCTGGCGGTCGTTGCAGTATCGTATAAGACAGATCTCCGCAAACTTGAGAAACTGATCGAGGCGTCCATGCCTAAGTTAAAGGAAGAGCATCCGGATCTCTACCTCAATCCTCCAAAATATCTGGGCGTGGATGAGCTTGCGGATAGCGGCATCAACCTTAAATTCGGAGTTGATGTGACTGAGGAGAACATCTTTAACGGACAGCGCATGCTTGCGCGCGATCTTAAGATCCTCTTTGATGAGAACGGAGTGGAGATCCCGTTCCCGCAGGTCGTTGTCCACAAAGCAGACTAGGAGGATGTGGACATGTACCATGAGATAGAAGGAAACCTCAGCATAGAACCCATTATTTTTGATGATGACGAACTGATAGCCCGCGGTCAGCATTATCCGTATTCAGAGATCGAGTCGCTTGAGATCACCAGCGCTCCGCTGTTTTCATCATACGGGATACTGACCCTGCGCACACAGGGCAAGGACCATGCCATCCCGTTTTACCGCTCAAGAAAGAGCAAGCTGGAACTCGCGCTGAGAGACTTTAACAAGCTGCGGGAGGGCGGAGACACCGGCCAGCCGCGCAGCGAACAGACCGGCCAGGCAGCCGGGACGACGGCTTCCGATCCTTACGAGGAACTCAAGAAGCTGAAGGAACTGCTGGACCTGGGCATAGTCACTGAAGAAGAATTCAATATCAAAAAGAAACAGCTGCTGGGCCTTTAAGACCCGGCAGCTGTTCTCTTTATGTTTTGTTGTTATAGAGGTTTTCTATGATTACAGAACGTGCTTTCCGTACATAGCATCCTGCTCTTTTCTGAGCTTGTAGATCAGAGTGTTCTTGTCGAGCTCTACCATGTCGTATGTGATGAGGTCGCCCTTCTTGCAGTCGACTTTCATAACAGCGTTCTTGTTGATCAGACCGAATGGTACATAACCCTTCTCTGTAGCTTCCTTCTCTGTGCAGATGGAGCCGAGTGTTGTGTATCCGCCGATTCCGTCGAGGTTCTGGCCGGCCTTGAGGTCGATCTTAGCTCTTGTGATGCACTCAGCAACGAGTCCGTCCTTAGCTACGCATGTCTTCTCTCCGTCGATAACAGCCTTGGCAACTGTGAGCGGAGTCTCGAGGTTGCAGAGGTGATATGGTCTGTAGAGTGTCCAGAGTGGTCCAGGACCCATGCTGTGGTACTGCAGCTGATAAGCGATCTCAGCGTTGTCTGTGGAGACTGTTACGAATACTCCAGGAGCGATTCCGTTTACGTACTCAACTACGCCGTGCTTGTCGAGGATTCCGCCGTCTTTCTTCAGCTTGAAGATCTCGTTGAGCTGCTTAACGCCCTCTGTTCCAGGAGCTGTTGCAGGGCCGTGTCCGCCGATAACGTCAGGAATAAGACCTGTGTAGTTGCACATAGCAGTCATCTCTACCATTGTCTTTGTGCCGTCCTTGAAGGCGCAGAGCATTCTCGGACTCATCTTGCGGCGTGTAGCCTCTTCAAGAACTGTGTCAGGGTTGCACTCATAGTCGAGCTTGTTGTTCTTGCCCTTGCCCATAACTTCTACGTTGAGGCCCATAGCCTTTGCGAAG
>JBGUME010000249.1:0-7037 GCA_045116695.1 Anaerovoracaceae bacterium
GCGGTCAGCCAAGGGTTATTGACCAGTACAGGTCCAAGCATGTTTGTGAAGACCGAGTTTTTATATACCACGCCTTCGATGCCGTCCCTGCCGTTGTTGCCCATGCCGTATACCACTGAGCCAAAACGTCTGAACTCATCTGTCTCTTCAAAACTTATGTTTATCATCTGGATCTGGTTGCCTACGACTTCCATGGTCCTGCCGTGATACTCAGCGTTTATCTGCTCATCATCGCCGTACACATACTCGCGCTCGACTGCGGTGACCGGTATAAATCCTATGCCGTGTGTCTTGCTGCCGTCGGTCCTGCTTATTTCTCCTCCAAACAGTCCGAGTGTCGTGCCTGTTGCAATGACAGCTCTGCCGCTTTCTATGAACTCTTTCAGTCTGTCCATGTAGCGGCCCATGTCTTCGCCTATCACTTCGAATGATGAGACCTCACCCGGAGCAAAGAACAGTATGTCATAGTTCATAGGATCAAAGTCCTTTGTCTCAAAGTCCACTTTGTCCAGCACCGCCTCTCCGCCAAGCACCTCCGAGAAGTGTTTCAGCGCCAGAGCGTTGCCTCTTTCGCCGTGAAGGTAAAGAGTGTCCGGATACATCCATGCTATTTTGATCATCCTAGTCCTCCTTCCCTGCGACTGCTTGCATCTTTTCGAATTTTGCAAGCTCCATGGTGAGATATATGTTGTCAGTGTCCTGCTTCGCGATCGCCTCGAGTATCTCGCTCACATCGCTGGTCGGCAGTATCTCTATCATGGAAGGATCGACTCCGCCGTACATGAAGCTGTTTGCCGCATCGTAGCAGACAGTATCCGTCACGCAGAGGAACTTCTTTACGTTCGATCTGATCATCTTGGAGAAATCACAGTCGAATCCGTAGAAGGAGTTGATGTATGACGGGATGATATCGTTTACCGTGCCGTATCCCACTACTATGACTTTCTCATTCGGGTCTGACGCAATCACGTTGATGAAGTTCTGGAGAGTCTCAGGGTTCTCCTGCTTGAACCTCATGTATTTGATGTTCTTGCCCTTGTAATGTATGGTCTCATAGCGTCCGGAGATATTGCTGAAGTCAGCGAATGCCTTAGCCGCGTCCTCAGGCTCTATGCCTGCTATCTCCTTTACCGCCGCGACCGCTGCCGAATAGTTGTAGAGCATATACGGCTGATCATAAGGCATTTTGAACGGTACGTCCTTGACCGTGAATGTCCTGTTTTCGAAATCCGCGTTTTCAGTTATGTAGTCCGCTCCGTCCTCATTGGAGAAGCCGCAGTGAACACATCTGAATCCGCCGACATTGTCGTTGTTGTAATAGCTGAACTCTATCTTGTGCTTACAGACCGGACAAGGCATAGTGACATAGCTGTCATCCTTCGTGAAGCTGCGGCTGTGCTGTGCCGTTCCGAATCTTACAACTCTGGAAGCCTTCTTTCCAAGCGAGTTCGCCCTTGGTTCATCCGCGTTGAGGAAGAGTCTCATGTCAAACTCTTCAGCGACCTTTGATATCTTGCGGTAGATATAGTCCGGGTCACCGTTGCGCTGCACCTGGTCCTTCTGGATGTTGGTGACCAGCAGGTTGTCGCAAGGCAGATTCTCGCGGATCTTGTGCAGATATCTTTCGTCTGTCTCAAACACAAAGAAGTCGGCATCGATGTTTCCCGACAGATCCGAAGCCTTTATAAGAGCCGTGCAGATTCCCGTAAGCAGGTTGGCTCCCGCAAGGTTCGACACCACTTTGTATCCCTGCTTTGTCAGGATGTGGTTGATCAGGTTGTTCGTTGACGACTTTCCGTTTGTTCCTGTAATGAAAAGCACTTTAGAGGGATCTATCCCTTTAAAGTGTTTCATCATATCGGGGCACTTGGCCATGGCCATGTCGCCTGCCTTGTTTGAGCCCCTGCTCTTGTCGATCACGTTGATCGCAAGATTTATTAACTTTCCGTATACTAGTGCGCTTCTGAATTTCATGCGGCTATTCTACTATATCCATCCTTTCAATTCAATCACTGCGGATCGTAATAATTACCCATGTCTCTGAGGTATTCCTCAAGGCAGATGCCATTGCTCATGATATTGGCCGCGTGTTCCTTGCCCACGTATCTGTAATGCCACGGCTCGTAAATTATGCCGGTGACATCTTCCTTGTCCTTAGGGTAACGCAGTATGAAACCGTAATCCTGGCAGTGCTCCATGAGCCACTTCTGAGCAGGAAGATCCTCCTGCTCGTCTATGAGCGGATCGCTCCATCCGGCCGAGCTGCTGTCGATTATGTCCGCTGCAAGGCCGCATTCATGTTCACTGTGCCCCGGTATGGCGGTGTCAGCCTTGTTTGCTGTGTGATCGTACAGCCACTGCTGTGTAGAGCGCGTCCTGAATGATGAGATTATCTGCGGCGAATAACCGGCCTCTCTGCAGTCGGACAGCATCTCTTTCATAGCATCCTTCACCCTCGCATCTACCTCGTATCCGCCTTCTACTTCATCGAGCTCGATATCGAAGTCATCAGGCATCGCGTTCCACTCATTCACCAGCAGAAGATACCACTGGGATTTTTCTTCCGCTATCCTGTCCAGCTTCGCCTGTTCGCGCGCCTCTTCCTCCTCCTGCGTGCGTACAGCTTCTTCGGCCTCCTCCTTTGCCTCTTTGATCTGATCGTTCGTTGCGACCTGGTGAAGCACCAGTATCACCCCGCAAAAGACCGCCAGAATGAGAACAATGATGATTATTAACAACGTGCGGTTTTTCCTGTTACTCATGTTTTTCAGGCCTTTTCACTGCGCTCGCGGGCGAGCAGAGCTGCGCCGTACGCTCCCGCGTACCTGCCGTCTGGCATCGCGAGCGCTTTCTTGCCCAGCTTCCTGCTCAGCAGCGAAGCGAAGAACTCATTATTGCTGAACCCTCCGGTAATGATTATCGTATCCTGGAGTTCCTTCCTCTGTACGAGAGTAGCTACCTTGAGCGCGACCGAATCGATGACTCCGGCTGCCAGATCCTCACGGCTCCTGCCCTCACCCATATAGTTTATCACTTCGGACTCTGCGAATACAGTACAAAGAGAACTTATCGAGATTGGATCTCCTATTTCAGCCAGCTCAAAGAGCTCCTCTATCGTTACTCCGAGCCTGTTAGCCATGACTTCTATAAACTTTCCCGTGCCTGCCGCGCACTTATCATTCATCAGAAAATCCACAGGCTTACCGCCCTTTACATTTATGTACTTGGTATCCTGACCGCCTATGTCGATGATGGTGCAGTCGCGGCCTATCATCTCATAGCCGCCCCTGCCGTGACATGTTATCTCAGTGATGACCTTGTCGGCGTAATCAACGCTGATACGTCCGTAGCCCGTGGCCACGATATCCGAGTCCTCTATGTCACCATACTTCTTCAAAAGATCTTCCTTGATGATGCCTGCGGTGATCTTGCTGTTCCAGCCCGTAGGGAGCACATCATAAATCGGCTCCTTGCCTTCCTCAAGCACGCACACCTTTGATGCAGTCGAACCTATATCTATTCCTATATATTTTTTAGCCATATTTATGCCTCGTATTGTCAAATGTATTGTTCAGTCCGCTTATGGAAAGATACGCAAGTCTCTCTGACTCCGCGATCTCTTTTATCCGTTCCACATCCTCTCCCTTAACAAGAAGAGACACGCCGCAGCAGACCGAGAGCTCCCTCGGAGTCGGGCTTATCTGAGCATACATGCCCTTGCCCTTAAGCGACCGGTACATCGCGGTCGCGTCCGTATGATTTTGAAATAATATGTAGTAGTGTAAGTATTCTTGCATTAGTATTTTTACAGTGGGTGTAATAATTTCTATTTTGAAGTGTAATTCACACCCGTTTTTCAGAATCGGGTGTGAATTTAGGGATCTTTTGTTTATTATTACACCCTTTTAACGGTTTTGCGATTAAAACGCATGGATTTTATGCAAACGGGTGTAATTCCCGTTTTTTTTCTTCTTGATTCACACCCAGCGTCTTTCCGCTGTTCTTTAATAATTATACTCCGAAGACCGTCCGGAAAAACAATGGGGCGAGAACCGTTCCCGCCCCATCGTCTTTTTATAGGAGTGACATTCTTTGTCTGTTTCCGCGCAATTATCCGAGCATCTCGATGAATGCGCCGATCCTTGTCTTCAGCTGCTGAGCGTCGTTGTCAGTGTAGTCCGTCTCGATGCCGAGGAATGGGATTCCCTCTGCCTTGCATCTCTCCTCGAGACCTCTGCCCTCGATGTCGTATGTCTGGCAGAACATGAGGCTTACATCGATGACTCCGTCAGCCTTGCTTTCCTTGGCGAGCCTTACTACATCGTCGAATCTCGCTGTGTTAGGAGTGAAGCATGCGCAGTTGATGCTCATGTATCTGTTGGCGATGTTCTGTACCATCTCGTTCAGGTTTGTGCCGCTCTCATCAACGAAATTCTCGAAGTATCTTGTACCTGTGCATGTCTCTTCGCAAACTACGATGCCGCCGCTTGTCTCAACGAGGTTGTGGAGCTTCCAGTTTGGAATAGCCATAGGCGTGCCGGAGATGAGGATCCTCTTCTTGCCTGCAGCGAGGTTAACGCCGTCTGCAACTCTCTTCTCGAGCTCGTCACACAGCTTGTTGACCATTGCCGTGAATCTCTCAGGATCGTCATAGTACGCGATCTGGGAGATGAGCAGTACGTCGGTTCCGCTGATAGGAACGTTCTCTTTCCATCTGAGGCTGTACAGTCTCTGAAGAGCAGCTCTCTTGGCATTGATCTTCTTGATGTTCTCAGCCAGAGCCTCAGGAGTTACCTTGTTGCCTGTTGTCTCCTCAACTACCTTGATGAGATCCTTGATCTCGTCTGCCCACTTGTGATAATCCTTTTCTCTCTTCATCTGAGGCAGGTCCATTACGTGCAGAGGCACGTCTGTTCCGAGGATCTCATAAGCCTTCTTCTTACCGTCGCATGTCGTCTCTCCGATATAGATGTCGGCCAGTCTGTAGAACGGGCATGTCCTGTCGAATCTTGCGCCGAGCATAGCCTTGATGAGCGGGCATGTGTTTGCCGGCAGATATCTCTCGCCGCCAGGTACCCAGAACTGTGAACCTGCGCAGAGGCCTGTAGCGATGCCGCCTGCAGCGAAGATGACTTCATCCGGTACATAAGCGCAGAATGTGCCGAATACCTTGCCGCCGTTCTTTCTGAACTCAACGAGCTCGGAAGGTCTAAGTCCGTGTACATCAGCGAGGACCATGTCGAAGTAGTCCATAGCTTCCGGTCTGTTCTCCTGGGACATGAACACGTCACCGATAGCGCCCGGAAGTACCTCGCAAAGCATGTCGTGCATCTCAAGGTTCATGCCGAGTTCAGCCCACATTTTTTGATTGTCAGCCATAATATAAATCTCCCTTTTACATAAAAAAACATATACAAGTGTCGCCACTTTAAATGCTTGCGGCGACTGCTTACGTATAAATTTTACTATCACTAAAAAGCACCATAAAATTGATAAATTCTATGGCGCTTCCTGTCATGTATTGAGTTGTTCTATGATGACTATTTGATCTTGCGGCGTTTGATCTTCTGAGTCGTTGTCTTTTCGAAAGGCTCTGTCCTCATATATGTCTGCTTGATGCGCTTGTATTTAGGCATCTCGTCATTGATCTTCTCGATGTCCGCGTCGGCTATCGCCTGTATCTCCTCCGCACTCTTTCCCTTGAGCTCTTCCGCCTCAGGGTCGTAGACCACATGCGCTACCAGCCTGTAGTCATCGCCTTCCGCTTCGCCCATCACGACGTCTTCCACCACATAAGGGATCTTGTCGATCAGCGCTTCTATCTCTTCAGGATAGATGTTCTTGCCGTTCTTGAGAACTATGACATTCTTCTTGCGGCCTGTCAGGAAGATGTATCCGTCCTTGTCGATGCGCGCAAGGTCGCCTGTGTTGAACCATCCGTTCACAAAGACTTCCTTATCAGCTTCCGGATCATCAAGGTAGCCCTTCATGATGTTAGGGCCCTTCGCGAAGAGCTCTCCAATGCCGTCCTCGTCAGGGTCGTTGATCTTGACATCGACTCCCGGCATTGCGTGTCCCACCGAGCCCGCTCTTCTGTAGAAGTAGCTCTCTGACGCGATGGTAGGCGATGTCTCGGTAAGGCCGTATCCCTGTACCGTGAGGATGCCGAAGTCAGTCGCGTACTCGAGGATCTTAAGGTCGAGTCCCGCGGCTCCGCTGATAAGGAATCTCAGCTTTCCGCCAAGACCGTCGATGACATCCTTGAACAGCCTGCGCCTTACATCGATGCCGACCTTGAGCAGGGCTTTGGATATCTTGCGGCCTGTTTCGAGCTTTTTCAGCTTGCCTTCCTTTTCCGCGGTCTTGAGAACCTTATTGATCATCGATTCGATGATGAGCGGTACGCAGAAGAACGCGGTGACGCCGTATTCCTTGAGCTCTTTCTGTATGTACTTAAGCCCGCTGCAAAATACATTTGTGCAGCCGTTGCTTATGAACATCAGGACTCCCTGATTCCCGAATACATGATGGAGCGGCAGGAGTATCATCTCGACGTCGTCCTCAAAGATCGGCTCGACCTTTCTCATCGCGGCTATCGTTGAAGCGATATTGCGCTGCGAGAGCTGCGCCGCTTTCGCGTCCGCGGACGTTCCGGATGTGAATACGATGATGTCCGTAGCGTGCTTGTCGATGACCTTGAACTCAGGTCTGTACTGATCGACAAGTTTAGCGTGCTCCGCGAGTGCTTCCTGTGAGATCTCAGACATAGGTATGAGAGTCTTGACCGCGACACCCTTATTGCCGATTATTTTCTCAAAGTCCCATCCAAGGGTCTCATCGTAAACGATGGCATCGGCTTTGCACTTTATCAGCGAGTTCACTATCTCCTCTTCAGGAAGGCCCTTATCCAGAGGCACTACGACTCCGACATTGATGACGATACCGTAATAAGCCGCCAGCCACGCGTACGAGTTAGGTCCGATGACGACGATCCTCTTGCCCTTGAGGCCTTTGCTGATCAGATACGCTCCTATAGT
>JBGUME010000250.1:0-4416 GCA_045116695.1 Anaerovoracaceae bacterium
TATAGGGTCGCCAGACATAACGAAAATATATTTCATATTCTTTTGACCGCTGACTTCCTGCTTCTTTTTTGCGACATCTATCAACTCCAGAGCCTTCGGTGTGAGAGGGACTCTGCGGTCTCCGAATGTTCCTTTTGTGGAGTCAATGATCTCACCGCCCGGATAACGAACCATTCTGCGAACGATGATCTCATCACCGTCAATATCCTCGTATCTTAGCGCAGCTACCTCACACAGACGCAGGCCGGTTTGGAACAGGAACTGAACAGCCAGAGGAACCAGTTTGTGCTTCGGACGACGGTTTTCTGAGAAATCTTTTTCAGCACATTCATAAATGAATTCAAGCTCTTCAAGTGTGAATACCTGGGTTTCATCAGGCTTCTTATGCTCAGCTCGCAGAACCCTTTTCTTGTCGATCCTGACAGAGAGAAATGGATTAGAGTCGATTATACCGCGGTCTACTGCGTATTCAAGTTCCTGCCTTATTATAAGCGAGAAGTTGCCGTACTGATGATAATCCATATCATATTCTTTGATCATCTTATGGATCCATTCATCCAGATCAAGCTTCGTAATCTTGCTGATCGGCTTATTAACTATTGCAGCACCTTCGTAGTACCTCTTCCAATCCTTCTTAACACGATTGATGGTAGGATACTCAACATGCAAAGCCTTGTACTCGATCCAGTCGGGATACAGCGATGCTAAAGTTGCGTTTTCAGAAAACATATCATCGCTCATGGAGATATAGTGCTCCACAACAGCATTTTCAAGATCCTCCCTGGAAGACTTTACTATCATACGGCGGCCATTACTCATCGTAGGATCTTTGACGTATGTCCGGTATCTTCCGTCTTTACTCTCAAATATTGTGTATGGGTGATTTGTTAGTATCTGCTCCTTCCTTATTGTCATATAATCTGAAACTACACCATCCAAAGAGAGATTATCACGCGCAAGTATATAGCGCAACAATTCTTCCTGAGAACAGGATGCCAAAGCTGCATTATTCTGTTTTAAAGTACAGGTATATGCCATTCTCCGATATCCTTTTCTGTGGCTTTCTGTGGTGAGTTAACGTAATTATTGTGATTATAGGTGGTGCAGTTCAGCGCTCATGATCGCGGTCATTCCGCTGCCTGCCTTGGCATTTCAGATGATCGCCGCGGCAGTATTCGCGTTCAATACTGATGTCCTCTCGGACCTTTTCGCTCCGTTCAAGTGTGAACTTCGCTGTCTTTATTTCTTTTCTTATCCCGGTGATCTGTTCAGTGAGCTGATCTCTTTCGGTTTTCAGCTCCTCGATCACGGGAGGATCCTTCGCCCGCCTCAGCCGATTCCTGATCCTCTCCCGATCCTGCGACAGAGCGCCCACGCGCTGCTCCGAGTCTGCGATAAATGATCTGACATCTTCTTCAGTGTGAAGGTGATACCTTGCCATCAGCTTCGCGCAGTCGGAATATTTGTCGCACATCCTGCAGGCCTCGCGCATCTCCGGTGAGAGCGGCTTGTGTTTTTTATGCGGCCGGTAACCCATCAGATAAAGATAATGAAGATATAGCGCGTAGATGCCTGTTATCTTTCTGATCTTGTCTTTATTAACCCTGACAGGCGTGTGCCTGACAGGAGCGTGGAACGGCTTTGATCTTAACTCATCACGACTGCGCGCGACTTCCTCAAGACTGTTCTCATCGATGCGCTGAGTGATCCTTTCAAGCTCATATTCCTCTCCGAGCCGGAACAGCCTTGTCGGTTTCTTCGAGTGTATCGATCTGATCGTTGGATACTTTCTGTTCGGGTTGTATGCGATAATATAACCTCGCTGCTTCATCAGATCGATGAACGAAGGCATGTTTGCGCAGAGAGGGATGGCCTCATCGATCGCTCTGCGCATAAGATTGTAGCGAGTGTCTTCTCCGTTTTTCTCAGCGAAATGCAGCTGCCGCGATGTTTTGCCGAGCGGATTTTCGATGACCGACAGTCCGTTCTCGAGACAGATCTCATCAGATAATTCCCGGAGTCTGTAGTAAGCACCCTTGTTGTCGTTGAACTTTTTGCCATCGATGAATGAGACCGAGCAGCACACCAGATGATTGTGCAGATGACCTTTGTCGAGATGAGTCGCGACCAGCACCTGATACTTATCACCCCACATGCGGCGGGCGAGCTCGACGCCGAGCTCATGACACTGCTCGGGTGTGACTTCTCCCGGCCTGAAAGACTGATAGCAGTGGTATGCAACATTGCGTCCGGTCTTACCGAAGTGCTGCTGAGTGCTTAGCATCTCATCAAGAACGGTCTCAGCGAAGCAGTTTACTCCGGTGACATAGCATGCTTTTTCGTCTGCGCTTGCAGTTTTCTCTCCGTCCATCGCATACTTTATGACAGCTTCGAGATCATCTTCGGTAGTCTTTTCAGGGTTGGATGCGTAGTCGACGACGCGCTTCAGACTGTCTCTGACCGGCCAGATCTTAGTCGTTGCCATCGATCTTCACCTCGCTTTTTGATTCAGAGTGGGTGAGGAGCTGCAGTGTTTCGGTCTGGATCCTGCTCAGACGATCAGCAACATTTTTGTAAAACCTGATGTTGTTTTCGTTTGTCGATGACTGAGAATACCTTTCAAAGAGGCTGACTTCGTTCCGAAGGCGCATAATGCTTTGAATAATTTCTTCCGATGGAAGCACCTTTGGTTCAACATTCATTGCAATCTGACGAAGATATTCCGATACTGTCAGCTTACATTTTTTCGCATTGCGCTCGATTTTTTTCTTCTCGGCAGGTGTAACTCTGATATTTATACCGAGATTTCTTTGTCTGTTTGCCATTGTGATCATCCTTTCTGTGACGATAAGCGTCACGGTTTCAGTAATAAAGCTTACGTTTTATGCGGCAGGGGTTGCAGGGGCAGGGCCCCTCCCGGTATTGCCACGAAGTGCAGTGCCGCGGCTGTGTTGAGTATGGCCACGAAGTGGCTGGCGATACATAGCCTATGCTCGCTATACCTGCGGACAGGCTTTCAGACTGTCCGCATGGCAACACCCGTTGCAATACACAGTAATATGATTTTTTTCTTCTGTCGGCTACTCCGCAACAATGCAGAGACAGATACTTATTGCGCAGTTAGTTTTATCCCGCAATAGGGTATGACCCTGCGTTGTTGCGTTGTTGTTTCTCCGAATTCAGGCAAGCCGCCACTCAGAATGTCCGTTCACACGGATAGTTTCAATTGGCAGAGTGGCCTTGGCCAATTCACAAGTCCGCTGGCTGATGCCCAGTTCATTCATTCTGGCTATGATCTCCTTCTGCGGTACAGACCCGGAAGCGAGCAGGGTCTGGAGCTCACGGCATGCTGCAGCCTGCTTCGTCTCTCTCAGCTTGCCTGAACCGACCGCTTTCACAAGCTGATCAGCAGTGATGTCGACAGTATCAATAAACTCTACAACTCCATCACCGACCGAGAAGAGGATAGATGAGCCAAGCGGTGCGATGTTACACTTGCCGTGAGCCATGATCCGGTGATCAGGGTTCTCGTCATCGTGTGGTTTGCCGATGACGAGCATGCTTCTCGGTGCTGCGATAATGTCGACTGATCCGTTCGATCTGTTTTTCGCATTCATGCCCTCAGCCTTGTTCAAGTGTGAAACAACTATGATTGCGCAGTCATTGCTTCTCCCTGCTTTGATCAGTGACTCGAAGCGAGGTCTTACCTCATTAGCGAGGTTCATTGAGACATCAGGGCCAAGATAGGAAGCAAGCGGATCGATGATCATTGCTCTAGCTCCGGTCATCCTGATTGATTCATTTATCCTCTCATCTGAAAAGCTAAGTCGTCTTTCATGCTCAGAGATAAAGAACAGATTCTCACGTACTCCATTTGCCTTGATGAATCGCGGAACTATGGTATCGTCTGCGTCATCCTCAGAATTGAGATAGATCACTTTCATCGGCTCATGATGATCCGCTGCAAAGGGGAGCGGATCACCTCTTGTGAGTAAAGCCGCAAGGTTTAGTGCGAACATGCTCTTACCTTCACCGGATTCTCCCTGAAGCATCGTTACTTTTCCGAAAGGTATGTACGGATACCAGAGCCAGCTCACTTCCTTCGGCTCTACATCCGCAGCAGTGAACATCTCCAGTGGTGCTTTTGTAATGCTGTCAGTCTTTTTCAATAGAATCAGCTCCTTTCCGTTTCTTTCGCTTCTTTCTCTCATATGGGCAGTCGACGATGATCGCTCTGAAGCTCTGCTTACACTCCTTTTCACATTTCTTGCAGAGATCGTTGTATTTCATCCGGTTGCGATCATCGAGAAAGAACTGCCATTCCTGTTTATATTTCTTGCTCAATCTGGGCATGCTGTATCCTCCTGTCTCCATAGAGCCTCGATAAAAGTGCAATTCTCGGGGCGTTTTTTTGAA